>JAJCYJ010000267.1 GCA_029262975.1 Saprospiraceae bacterium | reverse complement strand
AAGCTTTAGAATTTTATAATCCCATGTCAGCTAGTGTTGATCTTACGGATTATGTAATCTATCGTTATAACAACGGATCATTAACTGCCACAGATAGTTTGTTCCCACAAGGCACATTAGATGCCGATAGTGTTTATGTGATTGGCAATCCAAGTTCGAACCCTGCGATCATGGCAGAATCTGATACCACGCATACCATAACTTTTTACAATGGAGACGATGCAATTTCCCTAATCAATAAGGTAACCGGAGATACATTGGATATCATTGGTGAGATTGGGGTAGACCCAGGTTCAGGCTGGACTGTAGGTGCCGGAGCTACGAACAACTTCACACTGATCCGCCAGATTGGAATTCAGCAAGGTGAAACTAATTGGGTAGTTGGAGCCGCACAATGGGATGTCCATCCTATTGATGTAGTCGACTCATTAGGTTTTCATAAGATGACACCTTGTATTGCAGTAATTACACCCACCGTATCTTTCACTGGAAGTAGTATTTTAGTAGACGAGGGAGTTGGAAGTGTAAACGTTGAAGTGACCATTAGTGATCCTGATCTGGATGATTCTACTGCTGTTGATGTGATCTTGAACATTTCTTCAACCGCTTCAAATGGTCCTGATTTTACACTTACTACACCGCAAACAATTGTTTTTCCGGCGGGTTCAAATACTGCAATCACGATCAATATTCCCATTTCCGATGATGCTATTGTCGAGGGCCAAGAGTCTATTATCATAGATCTTCAAAACCCAACTACCGGGGCAACAATTGGTATAGGGCAATATTCTGTTCTGATCGATGATAATGATTATAATACTTATCCTATTGCAACGATTTCTTCTGTAGACATTGATGGGGTTGTTGACTCCTTAGGAGTAAAATGCTGGATTCACGGGATAACATATGGCTTCAACTTGCGTCCAAGCGGAGAAACCTTCACAATCATTGACAATTCCGGTGGTATTCAGGTTTTTGATTTTAGTGTGATTTCAGGGTATAATCCGCAAGAAACAGATTCTATTGCTGTACTTGGCACGGTTAATCAATTCAATGGATTGGCTCAAATAGACCCTGATTCCATCATTTTATTTAGCACTGGACATGCTTTAAAACCAGCGTCATTAGTCTCAACTCTTGATGAAAGCACCGAGTCTGATCTGGTCAGACTGGATTGCTGGACCATTATTGATACCAGCCAATGGCAAGGTTCAGGCTCAGGTGATAATATTGATATCACTAACGGAGTCGACACACTAGAGATGCATATAGACGCGGATGTCGATCTCTTTGGAACTCCAGTTCCTGTTGGAATTCTTCAAATTACAGGTATCGGCGGGCAGTTCGATACCAGCAACCCCTACTTCGATGGTTATCGACTGTATCCACGTTATTTGGCTGACATCGTAGCCCATCAGGGCTCAACGATTGATGTCATGGCTTGCGATAGCTATACGGTTCCTAGTGGTGATGAAACATATACGAGTACCGGGACATACATGGATACAATCCCGAATGCTGCTGGTTGTGATTCTATCCTTACGATTAACCTGCAAATCAAACATAGCAGTAGCGCCACAATCGATACGATCGCGTGCTTTACATATACTGTCCCTAGTGGTGACGAAACATATACAACAAGTGGTATGTTCATGGATACAATCCCTAATGCTGCGGGCTGTGATTCAATAATTACGATTAATCTGACAATATCTAACGATCCAATACTTTGTGGATTTTTACCATGTACAGATAGTATTGTAATTGATTCATTATTCCTGGCTTCGGATCCCCATCAATCTGAATTTCGTGCAGAAACGAGTATCAACGCAAACGGAATTGTTACAAATGGTAATAGCGAAATATTATTCTTTCGATCTGGCGGGATCGTAGATCTTCTTCCGGAATTTGTGGTTCAATCGGGAGCCCAACTAAATATCATCATTGAAGAGTGTATCCTTTTTAAGCAGAATCTTTTTAAAGCTCGGACAGGGACTAATTCAAAGGGACCAGATTAGCTCAAAGGGTAAACAAAACCCACGTTTTCCTCTAAGCCAGAATTTGCTGTCTCAAAAAAGAAACCTTTGATTGTGGAATTCTTTTAAGAACTCATGTTCATTTTCCAGCCGTAGCGAAGTAGAAGTCCTCTGCGAGATTCTCCTTAACAAAAAGCCTCCCAAACATTTGATTATGTCTATAGCGGGAATTCTGTGCATTTATAATCTCAAAATATAAACGAGGCACAAAATGATTGCAGAAATAAGCCTACAACCTCATATCTCTCAACATTGGTTATCGCCATTCCAACCAGAGGTTGGCAGGCTCTCAACTTTGGCTATCTCCATTCGTTTTTCGACGGACGAATCCTATTGCGTATCAGGATAGAACTGGTCAGCATGGAAAAGTGATATGGCAGTTACACCTGTCCCGGCACATGTCGTCGGGAAACTGACTTTATTAACTTAAAAAGTCTATTAAAATTTACTTATCTCTCGCGTCTTTTGAAAAATGCACGCTTGGTTTTATGGAGGTTGAGCGTAGTCGAAACCGGAATAGGTAGCGGAGTCGAAATCATCCTTCAGCTTATCAGCACAGATTTATATACGCAACATGGATTCCCATTTCTTAATAATTTTATAATGTTAACAACAATTGGGAGGGAAAGAGAAAGAATAATAGTAACTCCTATATCTGGTTGAAATCTGACAAATGTGCCAAATGGAATTTCAAATATTCTTGGAAATATCAAAATAGTTCCAAACAAGAATACTGCATTTAGAGCCAGGCTTCTAAATATTTTTGACGTCGAATTTTCAACCGGAGTTTTATAACCTTTTACAATATTTACGACAAATTTTGCGACTACAAATAAGAAGAAAATACCCATACCTATTCTCAAATATAATTCATTTCGCGAAACAGAATCCGGTTCACTTTCTGCAATTATTTGTAATACTCCTTTTAATATTCCTTCTGTAAAACTAAGTGTATTAGAGTTAGTCAGAACGATGAATCCTATGGTATCCTTTGGTATTATAAATAACCCGGAATAAGAAGTAGCGGTGGATCCTAAATGTTGCAAAAATATTTTTTCGTTGACCCTGCCTTGCTTCCAACCCATCGCATATCCATAATCATCTTTATCCCAGGGAGTATGCATGATATTCAGTAATCGACTGGATAATATTTGTCGTTTCTCAAAAAGACCACTATTCAAATTCACTTTAATGTAATTACCCATATCTTCCGCCGAGCTGCAAATAAAGCCTGCCGGAATGGCAGTTTGGGGATATCCCATTTGTTTGCTTTTCAGGGGATACCCAAACCAATATTGAAATTGGTCACCTAAATTGTTCTTGAGATTTTCGGAATTATTGGCGAATGTTTTCGTCATATTCAAAGGCTCAAAAACTTCATTTCTCATATACTTTTCATATGGCAGACCACTTGCCTCTTCGATAATTAATCCTAAAATTGAATAGTTGAGATTAGAATATTCATGCTTTGTACCGGGTTCGAAATTGATATCGATTTTGTATGGAATTGATTGTAATTCGTGCAAAGAAGGTAACTTTGAGAAACCATTCATTTTACTTATTCCGCTAGTGTGATTCAATAATGTTTGAATTGTAACTTCTTGTTCATAGTGACAAAACTTTAGATTGGGGAGAAGTTCAATCACATTTTGGTCCAGTTCTAATGTTTCCTTATCAACAAGCTTTAGTACGCCTAACGCCGTAAGTGATTTACTTATCGAACCGAGGTAGTGAGTTGTGCTTGAATTGGATTTATGACCTATTGATTTAACATATATTGTAGCCTCACCTTTAATGACCAGAATTTCTAAATTAGGAATATTGAACTTTTTCAGCTCGATTTCCAAATATTCATCGAGCTTTCCAGTCATACTTTGATCAGTATTCTGGGCATTAAGACATCCTGCCAAAAATAGAAGCAATATATATTGAATTACTGGCTTCATAGTATGCTCTTGAAATTGAATCTGTTGCTTTGGTGATCGCTTATTTAATCATGATATCTATTAATAGTTCAATTCCGCCTGCACAGTGTTCCATTTCATTTTTGATTTTCCCGCTATATTGCAGTGGGTAAACCAAAATTCACCATAACTCTTGACTTTCGTTCATTTTTTTTCATTCGCAAAAAAAAACGAACCAAAAAAAATGCTCGCGAAATAATACCCGCCCACATTGCCGGCACCCGCACCCTCTATTTCGCTTTCCCAGCGCTTCTTTTAATGCCGCAGATCCTAAGAATTCTTACTATTAAATTGAAAAGACTGAAATTTCATAGTTTAGTTAAGCCAATTGTACCCTCTATAAAAGGTCAAGAACCTCATTACTTTTATGATTATTTTAAAATTGCTGCATTGCCTCGATTACTTCAACTGCCTTTTTAGTTTCTATGCCAATCTCACCGCTTCTACCGATTATATCGGTATTAAATAATAGCACCACACCAATATCCAGCTCTTTTATAAAACCGATAAATGCGA
>JAJCYJ010000266.1 GCA_029262975.1 Saprospiraceae bacterium | reverse complement strand
AAATCTTTTAATATTTGCTTTTTCACTTTCTAATTGAGATAAAGTATTATTTCTTTATCCGATATAGATTGACCCGGTCGAACTGATTGTCGACGTACCTTTCCATATCCGTCCACTTGTACTGTCATTCCGAGATTTTCAAGAACATATACTGCATCTCTCAAACCCATTCCTTCCAGGTCAGGCACTACATTTTTTTTAATTTTGGCCTTTCCGTTTAAAACTTCTCCATCTTGCCCCGAATAACCTTTTATCCATTTACCCGATGGTGCATATCTTATTTTGAGATCGTCAAAAATCTGCTCATAATCTCCACCGAATCCATAGACTTTACCATTGTAGTCGCCTTTAAAATCTCCAGTGTGATCGACAATTTGAGCTTGTTCTGTATGAATGGCATAAGTCCAGTCGATTACTCTTTTAAATATGGGCCCAGCCACCTGATTACCGTAGTACATATTTCCTTTCAGGCCATAGACCACTACGATCATTGAATATTGAGGCTTATCTGCGGGCCAATAGCCCACAAATGAAGCATTATAATCTACTTCTCCATCACCTGCATACCCCACTTTTGTTGTACCGGTCTTCCCAGCAAATTTGTAATTATCAGATTTTAAATTTTTTCCTGTTCCTCGTTCTACAACTCCTTCAAGCATAGACTGTAATTCTCTTATACTCTGGATACTTGCAATTGATTCTTTATTTATTTTTGGTGGAAACGATTTTTCAATATTTCCATTAGCTTTTATGTCTGTGACAAGTTGCAAATCCATCAATTTTCCATCGTTAGCAATTGCATTATAGAATCTTAATATTTGCAGAGGCGTCATTTCCATTTCGTATCCATGACTCATCCAGGGAATTGTTGTCCTGTACCATTCTTTTCTATTTACTTTAGGGTGTTTTATAAATGGTAAAGGCTCCCCTTCTATTTCAATTCCCGTTTTTGCATTTAACCCAAAGTTTATCAAGTGATCAGCATATTGGGTCCATTTATCAGTCTTTCCGTATGCATCTTCCACTGCACTTGCTATACCAACATTTGAAGACTTTTCGAATGCTTCTCTGAGTGTAGATTTTGAAATTCCATGATTAGCTGAATCGTACATCCATTGGTCATAAAATTTCTTCTTTCCTTTACTAAAGTCAACTATTGTCTGGCTATTAGCGTAATCATCTTCTAAAAGCGCAAGCACACTGGCAGCTTTAATTGTACTGCCAGGCTCCGATTTGTAGGCTGCAGCATAATTTTGAAATTCTCCAAATTCTCCTGCTTTGTTAAGCGAAAGGTTAGAGATAGCTTTTATCCTGCCAGTACTCACCTCTACGATTGCCGCAGTACCTCCTTTGGCATTATGCTTTTTAACACCCCTCAATAACTCGTTATGAAGAATATCTTGCATCGACACATTTATCGTTGTTACCAGGTCTTTACCTTTAATGATCTCATACTCTGTTGGATCAAAAACGGGTATATATAATCCCTCGGCAATTCGTTTACTGTAGGTCTTCTTCTCCTCTCCTCTTAATAACCGGTTAAAGCTATTTTCTAATCCTACCCGATTATCGTTACGATCTATTCCAATAGTTCGACTTGCGAGTTCCCGGTATGGCTTTTCACGCTGATATTCGCGAATCTTTCTAAAACCACCCTTAAACTGACCGTATTTGAAGATGGGCAATTTTGACAATTCCTCAAGTCCAAAATGATCTACTTTCCTGGCAATTAACAAATATTTAGACTTGTTAGCCCTGGCTTTTACAATCATCGCTTTCCACTCTGCAGCGGATTTTCGAGGATTGTATCGAGAAAGCCCTTCACTCAATCCGTCTATCTCATTGTTAAAGACTGACGATCTTACAACCGTCGGATCCATCCGTATTTCAAAGAACTCAACCGATGTAGCCAACAAACTTTGGCCATCATCTGAATAAATATTCCCCCTTTGAGTTGGTAAAGGACGCCACTCTAAATAGCGCTGTTCCTTTTTTGCTCTCCATTCATCGCCTTCAATCACAGAAATCTTTACAACTCTGTATCCGATGACAAGGGCAAATAGAAAGAATACAAACAATACAGCATAAACGCGGTACAACAATTCATTCTTCCTACTCGTCTCGGGCATTTATATTTTTTCAATTTTCTTAGGAATATGTATCTCATTATTCATATTCACTCCCTTCACATCTTTTGCAACTTCGTACAGCGTACCTTCGTGCTGCACTTCTCTTTTAACAGAAATATATTCTCGGCGGATATCTTCAATCTGCCGGTGTTTATCATTTATCTTTCTAATCTTACGCTCCGTGCTATGCACAGTAGCTATATAGCATAATACCAGAAGGCATACGAGGCCGAAGTACGGCACCCAATCGTATAATTTTGCAATCTTGATATATTTGCTCATTTTTATATTTTCTCAATCACCCGGAGTTTTGCACTAGCCGCGCGACTATTTTTTCTAATTTCTTCAGGACTTGGCACTATAGGTTTCTTATTAATTCGGATCAACTTGTCAATATTTCTACCAAATTCATCAGTATCCGCCCCACCCAGATCATTCTTTATCATCCTTTTTACAACTTTGTCTTCAAGAGAATGATAGTTTATAATCACCAATCTTCCTTTAGGCGAAAGCAGATCCCATGATTTTCTAATAAAGACTTCAAGTGTCCCTAATTCGTCATTCACTTCAATTCGCAAAGCCTGAAAGACCTGGGACATGTATTTGAGACGATCTCCTCGATAGGCCTTGTCGATAAGCCTAATCAAATCAGATACTTTCTCGATTTTGTCAGATTTACGTGTCTCACAAATCATGTTGCTAAAAGTCTTCGCATTGCGCAATTCCCCGTATTCAGAAAAAATTTGCTGCAATTCTTTTTGGCTATACCTGTTCAGAACTGTCCGTGCCGTTAATGCCCCGGACTTATTCATCCTCATATCCAATTCTGTGTCAAATCGATAAGAAAAACCTCTCGATGGTTCGTCAAAATGAAATGAAGAAACACCGAGGTCAGCGAGAATACCATCTACGACCGGCACCCCATAATACCTCATAAAATGTGAGATATACTGAAAGTTAGAATTCACAAATGTGAATCTAGGATCGTCGATAATATTGGACTGAGCCTGTTCATCCTGATCAAATCCGAAAAGTCGCCCTTTGGCATTCATTCGGTTTAAAATCGGTCCGGAATGCCCACCTCCTCCAAAAGTTGCATCGACATAAACCCCATCGGGCTTAATATTTAAAAAGTCGATACTTTCCTCCAGAAGAACTGGAATGTGATAAGTCTTCGATTGATCATTATACATCGGCCGCATTGTTACCAAATACTTTGTCCGCGATGCTTGAAAAGTCCTCTGGCTCTTGTTCGAGCATAATCTTGTATCGCTCCTTAGACCAAATCTCTATTTGATCCTGATATGCGAACAACATTACCTCTTTACTGATTTCTGCGTACTCAAGTAATGATTTGGGAATCAATACCCGATCTGCAGTATCCAGTTGGACTTCAGTAGCACCTCGATAGAAATATCTGATCACTTGTCGGTGCTGCTGGCTGTAAATGTTCAATTGGTTTATTTCTTTCGTCTTTCGTTCCCAAACTTCTTTAGGATACATGATAAGGTGTTGCTCAAATCCTCTGTTAACCGTAAAATTGAGATTCACCCCGCCTATCTGGCGAATCAATGCAGACGGAAGCCTTAATCGGCCCTTTGCGTCTACTCTACACTCATATTCTCCGGTAAATTGGTTCAAGCTTTTCGCCTTATGATTCAAATGTAAGACGAGTTTCCCACTTTCCCCCACTATCTACCACTAAATTTAAGAAACATATGCATTTTTTATTAATACATAGCCTCTTGTAAACGTCACGTTTACAGATTATAATAAGTCCTATTATGATTTCTCTTGAAATGTTGACAGACGTAGCATCAGGTTGGAAGAAAAGACTACGTATTAAAAACAAAATTAATATATTAAATAATGATATGCAACATATTATGACATAGTAAGCACTAATTGCTCTCATTTCATTTGCTATCCAGTTATCTATATAATAAGGCGTATTTAACCTTGTAATCAGGCATTATAGCAGAGGTGTTTCAAAGTGGATCAATTACAGATTTCACTGCAATACAATTATGCGGATGAATTTCGCCAATCTTTGATTTATTAGAGGAATTGAGCCATCATAGATGATCATTCTATAGCAACACAGTGTGTTAGTCTTGGCAAAAGTTAAATAAAGAGTGCTGGAATTAAAACTGAAGGCAAAAATGTTACTTGTACGATACAAGAAATCGTACAACGCTATCCTTTTAGATTTCTATAGTACCTTTTAATATTTCTAAACCGAAGTCTTAAGACACCTAAGACAGCCTCCGTAATGATTCCTGCGCTCATTTTGGAAATACCGAGCTCACGTTCTTTAAAGGTAATGGGCACTTCTTTCAGGCTAAATCCCAACTTCCAGGCAACATATTTCATTTCGATTTGAAATGCATAGCCCGTGAATTGAATTTTATCAAGATTTATGGCTTGCAAGACTTTGGCGGAATAACAAATAAATCCTGCTGTTGGATCTTTAATTGGCATGAATGTCAGTATCTGAACATATAAGGAACCGCCTCGAGAAATAAGTATCCGATTCTTAGGCCAGTTTTCGAATCCTCCACCTTTAACATATCTCGAGCCTATAGCAACGTCAGCACCTTCAATACATGCTTGTCTAAGTCTGAGTAAATCTGTAGGATTATGACTGAAATCTGCATCCATCTCGGATACATAATCATAATTATGGCTTAATGCAAATTTAAATCCAGCAACATAAGCTGTCCCCAGACCTAGCTTCCCGGCCCTTCTAATAAGATGAATACGTTTCCCCTTCGCCTCTTCCTTCTTGGTTTCTACAATAGCGTATGTGCCATCCGGAGAATTGTCATCAACAATTAAGACTTCCGTATTAGGTAATTCCAAAACAGCATCAATAATTGAAGAGACATTTTCTCTTTCGTTATAAGTTGGAATAATAACCAGGTGCTTCACACAGACAATTCTTCCTGCAATATTAGTTAATTAATTAATATGAATGGATGCTATATTCATACTTATATCATTTATTAACATATCATTCGCCTGAGAATAATGTCAGAAACATTGGGTCGGAGTCAAAACATTTTTGTTTCAAAAACGATTTCATAAATCAACTCAATAATATCTTCCGTTTGCGGTTTAGCATAATAATCTCCATCATTGCCGTAAGGTGTTCTATGATCTTTGGCAGTCAACGTATGTGGTTTATCATCTAAAAATTTAAACCCGTCCTGAACTTCCAAAACTTGTTGCATCATAAAAGCTGTCGCCCCACCTGGAACATCCTCATCGAGAAAAAGAATTTTATTTGTTTTACGGAGTGAGCTGACAATAACACGTTCCAAATCAAATGGCAAGAGTGACTGTACGTCTATTAGTTCTACAGATATACCAAAATCTTTAACTTTCATGACAGCCTCCATAGCATATCGCACGCAACTTCCATATGTCACTAGAGTCAAATGATCTCCCTCTACCAGTATATCCGGTATACCTATAGGAACCGTAAAAGCGCCCATGTTAGATGGCAATTTCTCTTTTAATCTGTATCCATTGAGGCATTCTATAATTATGGCCGGATCGTTTCCCTGTAGAATTGTATTGTACATTCCAGCGGCCTGAACCATATTTCTTGGTGTCAGTATGTGAATTCCTCTAAGAGAATTAACCATCATACCGAGTGGAGACCCTGTATGCCAGATCCCTTCTAAACGATGCCCTCTCGTGCGAATAATTAATGGAACCTGTTGTAATCCATTGCTTCTGTATCTCAATGTGGCAACATCATCAGTGAGAAATGGGAATGCATAAATCAGATAATCCAGATATTGAATTTCAGCAATCGCTCTTAATCCACGCATGGCCATACCTGCACCTTGGCCCATAATAGTCCATTCCCTGATACCGGCATCAAATACGCGTTCTTGACCATATTTTTCCTGCAATCCGGTCATTCCCTGGTTTACATCTCCTATTTTACCAACATCTTCTCCAAAGGCAACCAAATCAGCATACTTTTCAAATGCTTTATCAAAAAAAGAATTAATTATCTGGTAGCCAGGTAATTCTTTAGGAAGCTCCTCGTATTCTGGATGTATAACAGGTACATTCAAAGGTGAAGCCTCGTTTTCGGCTAAGAGTAAAGTGCCGAAATCTCTTCTAATGGTTTCTGAATATTTTTTTATAAACGCAATCAATTTGGAAGGAATCTCAATTTCCTCTGCATGCAGTTCATGAATTACCTGACGTGCATTCTGCAATATTTCTCCCTTGGTCGGGTTGACCATTTGATTTAGTTCATCATTGAGGTGTTGGATGGACTCCTTATTGAGACTTGCTAATGGTCGACAAATTAATTTAAGTTCATTTCTACATTCGCTATTAGGGGATTGGAATAAACTCCAGGCCTTCTTTTTACGCTCACTTATAAAGGTCCTCGCCTCCCGTTTCATTTCTTCAATGCGTGATTCAGAAAGAATATTATTCTTTAGGATCCATTCTTCCATTTTTAGATTACAATCATATTCTTTCTCCCAATTAAGACGCTCTTTGCTTTTATATCTTTCGTGTGAACCAGAAGTACTGTGCCCTTGTTGCTGGGTAAGGTTTTTAACATGAACAAGTGCAGGAATATGCTTTTTCCGAACTTTTTTTGCGGCCTTTTCAAATGTCAAACATAACCTCTGATAATCATAGCCATTTACCGTATACATCTCGATACCATTCCCATTCTCGTCGCGGAGAAAGCCTTCGAGGGCCCGTGATATACTCCCCTTCACTGTTTGCTTTTCAACCGGAACAGAAATCCCATATCCATCATCCCATACAGCAACAAGCAATGGAATTTTTTCAACAGCTGCAGCATTCATCGTTTCCCAAAATACGCCTTCGCTTGTACTTGAATCTCCGATCGTACAAAAACAGATCTCATTGCCATTGTCAGAGAATTTGCCATGGGTGTCTGCGAGATTCATCTCGCGATATTTCTTCGATGCATAGGCTAGTCCCATTGCTCTACCCATTTGACCCGCAGTACAACTTATCCCGGAGCTAATATTATAGACTTTAGACTGATCAATCCAGTTTCCTTCTTTATCGATATATGGAGTCGCAAAATGACCAGTCATTTGACGCCCCCCTGAGAATGGATC
>JAJCYJ010000265.1 GCA_029262975.1 Saprospiraceae bacterium | reverse complement strand
CCAAGAGGATGGATGAGTTTGGAATTGATTATATCGAAGGTGGATGGCCGGGATCGAATCCCAGGGATATGGAATTCTTCGACCTGGCCCAAAAAGAGCATTTCACTCATGCTCGGCTGGCCGCTTTTGGATCGACCCGTCGAGCAAATATAAAAGCCGAAGAAGATGCTCAGTTGCAAACCCTGTTGGATGCCAAGACGCCAGTCGTCACCATATTTGGGAAATCCTGGTTGCTGCATGTGTTAGAGGTGCTATTCACAACGGCAGAAGAAAACCTCAGGATGATCGAAGAGTCTGTTTCATTCCTTAAAGGATATAATCGTGAAGTTATCTATGACGCCGAGCATTTTTTTGATGGATTTAAAGATAACCCTGAATATGCGTTAGAAACACTTAGGGCTGCATTGCGGGGTGGTGCATCTTTTCTAACACTTTGTGATACCAATGGAGGAAGCCAGGTCCGAGAGATTGAAGCTATAGTGAAGACTGTAATCGCTGAATTACCAGAAGCAGAAATAGGTATCCATTGCCATAATGATTGTGGCTTGGGAGTTTCTGTCTCCCTTACTGCCGTTGAAGCAGGGGCGACAATGGTGCAGGGCACGCTAAATGGATATGGAGAACGGGTAGGCAATGCCAACCTGACTTCTATAATGCCCAACCTGCAACTTAAATTAGGCTATCAATTATCCTGTGTAAATGAATTTAAGAAATTAAAATCCCTCAGTAATTATGTTGATGAATTAGCGCACCGAATTCCGTCGAGGAGATCTCCTTTTGTTGGGAAAAGCGCATTTGCACATAAAGGGGGTGTTCATGCCAATGCCGCTAAGAAAGTAGCGCATAGTTATGAACATATACGCCCGGAACTGGTTGGTAACCAACAAAGAATATTGCTGTCTGATATGTCAGGAGGTACGAGTATAGAAATGAAGGCAAAACAGATGGGCGTAGAGATTGATCGGAAATCTCCTAAAATGAAATCTTTTGTTGAAAAAATAAAAAACCTGGAAAATGAAGGACATGAATTCGAAAGTGCTGATGCCTCTTTTTTCGTCCTGCTTCATGAACATTTTTATGGGCAAAAAGATATTTTTGAATTAGTCAGTTATAGAATCATTTCAGAAGTTGTAAGGGGATCCGGCAGGAATATTTCTGAAGCCGTTGTAAAATTAAAGCTGGCGGGAGAAAAAGAAGTGAAAGTTTCTGTTGCAGAATCAACCGGACCTGTCGGTGCGTTGGATCATGCCGCGAGAATAGCTTTCGGCGCACATTTTCCAATTCTAAAAGAAGTAGAATTAGCAGATTATAAAGTGAGAATCCTGCAGACCGGACTTGGTGCCGATTCTATTACCCAGGTCTTAATACAATCGACGGATGGCGTAAATACATGGTGGACTTCCGGGGCAAATTCTAATATCATTGAAGCTAGCTGGGAAGCATTGAGAGACTCTTTTAGATATAAATTACTCAAGGATGGAGATTGATTGGCAAGGTCAATTTTTCGCAATGTTGCCTTGAATTTCTGCAACGTGAGATTGAAAGGCACTTGCCCTGGCATTAATTTTTTAGAATCGTATTGAAGCCAGGTATTTAATCTCAAAATACCTTTTAGTAATATTCTCTAATTGCGAAATTTCGGGATAAGCAGCATCTCTTCGATATTGGAATAACTCGAAACCCAAATCGATTTTGTCTGCTATTGGATAGTAATACATTAATTGAAAAATGGCACTTGCCTCTTTGCCGGAAGCATCCTTGACAATGTTAATTCTCCAGTTACTGTAAGATAAGGTCAGCCTGCCTGCATTGTTAGAATTCAAGACCGATTGAACTTTGAATATGACCCCTCTGCCATATACATAATCTCTTACAAATTCGAGAGGAGAAAGCTCATTTAGAATTTGCACTACCTCTGAACTGGAACTTCCAAATAGAATAAATCCCAGGTTGGCAGATCCTATAAAACTGAAATTATCATATTGTCGCTTAAGAGAATAATCGGCGGTCAAAGCTAATGATCCTATCTTAAAGATATCGTTATTGAGATAATCATAATGTTGAGAAATTGTAAACACATTATGTCTGGCAACTATTTTGCGCCAAAGAGGTGCAGATGATGCAATGTTTACAAGAAAACGCCGCTCTGCGTCCGGGTGGAAATCAATATCCAACCATGTCCTTAACAAGAAGGTATCAAATGGTTTGAATTTCTTCTTATCCCTAAATAGATCACCATAAAATAGTGAATAATTGACATGTGCTTTAGGATGCACATTTCCGAATTCTTCGCTTCTAATTAGAAGAGTTCCTCCAATAGATAACAAAGAGAAAATCGGAAATTTTTCCTGATTTGATGAGCGCAGGGAATCTCTTATGTCTTTGTGGAGCCATCCATTGAATTGGGTCATGGGATCTAAGATTGTAGCTGTTGCAGTCCTTAGAAACTTATTTTTCCTACTCTTATGATCCCGCATTAAATATCGCGAAAGCCTGTGTACTATTTCTCCAATGTAAATGCCTCCGTAAGTCGTTGTGTTGATATCGATTTCGCTGGCAGGTTCTGTTTCACCAAAGAACTCCCACATGAGACTTCCTGCCAACGAATGTGGTATGCTTGCCCAATAAGAATATCCACTCGATCTCGCTGCATTGAAATAATAAGAACCATTTAATGGATGTCCAAAGAAATTGGTCCCAAACTTATCTCCATCAGTCGAGAATCCACTTTTAATATTATTATACCATGAAGCTGGATTAACATCCGCCCATTCTGCTTTTAGAATATATAAGTCGAAGCGGTTGAGTAGGATGTTGCTTGTGAAAATCTCTACTTTCGGTAGCCATTTGTATCTTGGAAATTCTGCCGAAGAAATCGTGTCTGATTTGTTTGATTGCCCAATTAAATTTAAATTGAATAGAAGCAAAAATAGAAGTACAATTGCTTTCATGAATTAAATGTGTTTCATGCTTGCTTATTTACGAAGGACCGAGGTGAGATAATGCATACAGAATTGGAAAGATTTCAAAGACATCATGTGTATCCTGGTTCCAAGCAAGTTTATACTAAAGATACGTTTTAAAAGAGGCTTGATGTTTATTAAATCTTCTCTCTCTTGCGTAAATCTTTATTTATACTGAACCATAGATAATTATTTGTCTGTTATTTGAGCTGGGATTACATT
Source organism: Saprospiraceae bacterium (assembly GCA_029262975.1). Taxonomy (GTDB): domain Bacteria; phylum Bacteroidota; class Bacteroidia; order Chitinophagales; family Saprospiraceae; genus JAJRXG01. The sequence continues at coordinate 1,610 of JAJCYJ010000265.1, read as the reverse complement.
TTTGTCTCAGACCTGTAACGAAATCTATCATTAAGGATCCTCTGATATTTTTGGAATAAATATTATTTTATTGAAAAAAGTATTATTTACATTTCTAATCAGAATGAATTAATACTATGATCACTATAAGAGATACCATTTAAACAAATGAAAAGTATTACCAACTAATTTTTTCAACTTGAGCATGCAATTAAAATATACATCAATCTAATCGTCTTGGCATGGGTAAGACGCTGTCATCATTTGCACTAGAAAAGGAATATAAATAACCAATCGGTTTTCAATTCTCAAATTTTAATTGATAAGATTCTTCGATTAAGTAAGCAATAGGTGTTATGTAGATTTTGGATATGGTAAAGAACGCTTGTCATTCAAGGAGGTGAAAAATTCGTAAATTTAAATGTGAAAAATATCCTATACCTCTTTATGTCCATTGGGATAGCATCCCTCCTCGCTTCCATATCAGGGCAACGAGATTTTATATAACAGCATTAAAAGTGAATTTGCCATCAAAGCTAATATTGTGCATGGAGTAGTCTTCGACGGTTATAAGGTCTTTGACTACCTGAAATAAAAGTTTAGTTCTTCAATCCTTATATGGAACAAAAGCGTTCTATTTTAGGTTATTATTTATTATATCAACTAAAATAATTAATCATGGCCACATTACGACTTGGAGACATAGCTCCGGATTTTACAGCAGAAACAACGCAAGGAACTCTAAACTTTCATGAATGGATAGGAGACGGTTGGGCAGTTTTGTTTTCTCATCCAGCTGATTATACACCGGTCTGTACTACTGAATTAGGAACAGTTGCAAAGTTCAAGGATCAATTTACTGAGCGTAATACTAAAGTTGCCGCTTTGAGTGTAGATCCGTTGAAAGACCATCATAATTGGATATTGGATATAAATGAGACACAGAATACAACAGTTAATTTTCCACTCATTGCAGATCATGATCGAAAGATTGCAGAACTCTACGATATGATTCATCCAAATGCTGATGAAAAAGCTACAGTTAGATCTGTCTTTGTTGTTGGGCCGGATAAAAAGATAAAATTGACTCTTACTTATCCTCCTTCAACCGGAAGAAACTTTCATGAAATTCTTAGGGTAATAGATTCTCTGCAGTTGACCGCTTATCGCAAGTTGGCTACTCCTGCTAACTGGGAGAAAGGGGATGACTGTGTTATTTCTCCTTCAGTATCAAATGAGGAAGCAAAAGGAATGTTTCCAAAGGGATTTACGGAAGTGAAGCCATATTTAAGATTAACCCCTGATCCGGAGATCTAATATATAATACTAGAGATGGTTGATAGCTGTCAACGTTTTATCAATATCTTCTTCATTTGTATATGCTGAAATACCCATTCTTGTGACACCGCCTAGTCTGTTCAGGTCTAGAATTTCACCAGCACGAACGGCATAAAAATGCCCACTCCAGGCGAAAATGTTTTCTTCGGCAAGATGTATACATATTTCATTTGCGGGCACACCCTCATATAAAAAAGAGATGGTTGGGGCTCGATCTATCTCAAATGAAGGACCAATTATGCGTATCTGTGACAGCTTCGATAGGCCATCATAAAGTTTTTTGGCCAGGATAT
>JAJCYJ010000264.1 GCA_029262975.1 Saprospiraceae bacterium | reverse complement strand
AGGCAGGAAGGACTCAGTACGGAATTGGATGAAATAGGAAGACCAGTTAAGAATCCTGTTAGTGGAGGCTCGGATGATATTGGTGACATATCCTGGAAACTTCCAACTGTTACCTTGAGATTTCCATCTAACATTCCCGGACTTCAGGGACACCATTGGTCCAATGCCGTTGCGATGGCTACACCTATTGCACACAAAGGTGTGATAGCGGGGTCAAAAGTAATGGCCATGACATTGATTGATTTCTTGATGAACCCCCAACTTGTCGAAGATGCATGGACCTACTTCAAAGAAGAACAAGGGATGGAAATGGAATATGTCCCTATGGTAACTGAAAATGATAGTCCCGCAACTTATCTCAATAAAGAGATTATGGAAGAATTCAGACCGCTTTTAGAACCATTCTATTATGATGAGACTAAATATGAGACATATCTCGAGCAGTTGGGCGTCTCTTATCCTACCATAAAAGTTGAGAGCAACGATTAATTAGATAAAGAAATGACTATGACCATATTTAACTCTTATAAATATGATTATGGTCATTTAAATATTTTGATGTACCCTGTTATTGATAGAGGATTCTATTGTGAATCAACTTTGTGGATGAGCATAAACGTGACTAAATGAGCGCCTATTCGGAGTAAATAATCTATATACTTACTAGCTAGAATAAGTGCCATAGGATTGCATATTAACCTAATCCTATTCAAAAATGTCATCCTTAAACTCATCTAATTCCCGTCGTTCCCGTTTTGTTGGTCTTCCGATTCCTTTTTCTCTAACCTCAGGTCGTGCTTTGCCTATAAACCAATCTTTATATTTATTCATTTCCTCATCTGAAGTTAGATTTTCATAACACTCTTGGGCCAACGTAGCTGATACTCTTTTGGATATGAGATCAATCACTTTATATTCCATATTGAACCCATTCTTTTTGACAGTGATGAACTCACCTTTTGTGACGAGAAAGGATGGCTTTAAATTCTTGCCTTTTAATTTTACATTTCCACTTTTGCAAGCATCAGTAGCAATACTTCTTGACTTGAATATTCTGACACTCCATAACCACTTATCGATGCGCACTTTTTCAGCCGCCATTTGATTAATTTGGTTTCTTCGGAATAATTGGCAAATTGAATTCTAATGCCTGTAAAGTTTCTAAGACCTTTGTAGCAATAAAGTAATCCCGATACCATCTTGCATCGACCGCGGCTACAATCCAGGGTGCAACATTACATCTTTCAATTACATCTTGATAGCACGACATATATTCGTCCCATTGTTCTCTTTGCTCCCAATCACTGTCATTATGTTTCCAGTTTTTTAAAGGATTGTCTATTCTTTCCTGGAGTTTTTCTTTTTGACGATCTTTAGATATATGCATGTAAAATTTCAGGATAGTAGTATTGTTATCTTCAATAAGAAGTTTTTCAAAACTATTGATAGCGTCCACTCTTTTATTTACAGTTTCTTCATCTATCCATTTATAAACTCTCTGGATTAAGATATCCTCATAATGAGAGCGATTAAAAATTGTAATTTCTCCTTTTGCGGGCACTAATTTATGTACCCTCCATAAGAAGTCATGCGCGAATTCTTTTTCTGTTGGTTTTTTAAAGGGATAAGCGTTGATGGCAATAGGACTGCAATACTTGAATATTTTTCTGGTGGCACCATCTTTTCCACTGGCATCCATTCCCTGCAATACAATTAACACAGACTTTTTGCTTTCAGCATACAATAGATGTTGACGTTCTGCAATAGCCCGGGCTATCTGATCAGTCTTTTTCTTGATATCCTTCTTTTTTAATCCTGCAGGTGGAGCAGTAGGGATGTCTATTAGTTTCATATTATAATTTGTCTAAGTCGAAATCTTTGCTCTTTTAACAAGATAATTTCTGAGTACAGGGTAAAATCCATCCCTTATATTAGTGGGAACATAATCAATTTTATATTTGAGACATTTTTGTATTATCTCTTCCTGTCGCTTGGCGATTTTGTCTACATAAGCTTCTTTCAATGCATTAGACTGTAATCTAATTTCCTGACCAGATTCCATATCTACAAACAAATGAGGTCTATTGTCAAATTCAAAATCTAATTCAAGCATCTTGTCAAAAACATGAAATACAACCACCTCATGTTTATTATAATTTAGGTGTTGAAGCGCTGCAAATAATTCTTCCTGATTTTCATTATTGTCAAAAAAGTCTGAAAATAATACGACCAACGATCTCTTGTGTATTCTGTCGGCAATCTCATGTAATACATCAGCTGTATTGGTCGATTTATTTAGTTCTTGTTTTTGTAATAGACTTTCTAAATAACTCATCAGCAGTTTGTAGTGTGTACTGCTTGATCTGGCAGCTGTGTGCACATTAAGCCTATTATCAAAAAGTGATAGACCGAAGGCATCACGCTGCTTTTTTAATAAATTCATGAGCGATGCCGCTGCGAGGGCGCTAAATTGGAATTTATTTATTGAAAGATTTTTAACTTTCAGATCCTTCGGAAAGTACATTGAAGACGAGGCATCGACAACTATCTGACACCTAAGATTTGTTTCTTCTTCATATTTTTTAACAAATAATTTATCGGTACGGGCATAGACTTTCCAATCCAGGTTCTTTGTGCTTTCTCCCTGATTGTATAGTCTGTGTTCTGCAAATTCTACAGAAAATCCATGAAATGGACTTTTGTGTAAACCAATGATAAAACCCTCGACTACCTTTTTAGCCAGGAATTCCAAATGTTCAATTTGCTTCAAATCATAAACGTCCAATACACTCATACCCAATATTACATTAAAGTGACTTTACTGCCAAAAAAACCTTTGGAGAAACAAAAAAGCCCTTAGACTTAAAGAGACTAAGGGCTTTTTTATTGTCATGGGGATGGATTAAAGAATCGCATCCAATTTTGCCGCGAGCGTCGCCTTAGTGGCGGTTCCGACATGTTTATCAACAACTTCTCCATTTTTAAGAAAGAGTATTGTTGGTATGCTACGTACGCCATATTTCATCGAAACACTAGGATTTAAGTCGACATTGACTTTGCCTATTAATGCTTTCTCTTTATAATCTATGGACAAATCTTCTATAATTGGTCCAACCAATCTACATGGTCCACACCATTCAGCCCAAAAATCGACGACGGCTACACCACCGTTATCAATCGCTTTTTCTTTAAAATTACTATCAGTGAATTCAAATGCCATTATATTACTTTTAATGATTATACAAACCTACTAACATACTGGCAACTATAAAAGTTGCATCTCAATATCAATAGTATAAAAAGGTCCTAAATATTACATTTTAAGCTAAATAAGCCTGTTATTTCGTTTTCTTTTTTATCCACCTATAATTTTGTGCATAAACTTAAGTCATATCAGTCTTTGCTCGTTCTGATCACGATGGCGATTTCTACCATCGTTATTTTTTGGTTCATACCATTTCAATCGAATTTTATCGAAAAATGGTATAGTCGAGGACTTTTCTCAGTTTTTCGGCTTATTTGGGATCACTCATTTGGGTTTTTGCCATTTGGGTTTATTTATCTTCTTATAAGTTGTGTTATCTGCTATTTGTTCTGGCCATTGATTAGTTGGCCCTGTTCCAGATCTGGACGCTTGAAGCTTATAGCAATTAGAAGTGCTAAAGTCTTATCAGTGGCAATTATTAGTTTCTATTGGTTATGGGGCTTTAATTATAAAAGACTTTCTTTCAGGGAGGTCACTTCTATGCCTTTAGTACAGCCGGATAGTGAATTCGTCTTTTCTGAATTTTGCAGAGTCACAGATTCCCTGGTATGGATTAAAGATGCAATGACTAAGGATTCCCTGATGATTGGCAACATCACTGAATGGCAATTAAGACAAGACCTGGAAAGTGTTTTTAATAAAATTGATTTACCAGTAACAGGAAGGGTGCGGGTGCGAAAGTTAAGACCAAAAGGTATCTTATTGCATATCAGCACCGCAGGCGTCTATCTTCCATTTACAGGGGAAGGACATATCGATGCCGGCTTACACCCAATTACCCATCCTTTTACCATCATGCATGAAATGTCACACGGCTATGGGTGGACCGGTGAAGATGTATGCAATTTTTTAGGACTTCTGGGATCAATTAACAGCAGAAATACTCAATCAAGATATTCAGGATATTTTGCTTATTGGAGATACCTGAGATCACAGATATATTCGTTAGATCAGGATAGATTTAAAGAGTATTACCAAGTTATTCCACCCTCAATTTTGGATGATTATCTTGATATTATTGCTTATTCCAATCGGTATCCTGACATATTACCATGGATTAGAGATGTTTTTTATGATAATTATTTAAAATCGCATGGGATCTCCTCAGGACTGGTTAATTATAGTCAGATGGTTATTCTGTCTTATCAATGGCAAATTCTTCATGGAAGTTTATTGATTCAATAGGTAGCCCAGGCTAAAAGTAAGTGTCG
>JAJCYJ010000263.1 GCA_029262975.1 Saprospiraceae bacterium | reverse complement strand
ATGTCATTAACTTACCTTTGAGGTGAGTGAGCAGGCTTTATAATTTTTATCTGTATGGTTATTGGCACATAGCATTCTGTGCTCTAATCCTATTTGCTGGTGGTACTGTCTTGGCCAATAAACCTATTGACCCTATTGCTTCCTTACACATATTCAGTGCAACCCTCTTTATATATTTATTACATCGTTACTTCAGTGCTTCAAAAATGGCATCGGGCCAATTCGATCGATATGGTTTTATTAAAAATCATATTGGCTATACCAAAGCAATACTCATCATAAGTGCCCTAGTAGCACTTTGTTCATTTTTATATCTTCCTATTTATATTCAGACAATACTGATTATTACAGGTCTTTTAAGTTTAGGATATGTCCTTCCTTTGGTTTTTAGAAAAAGACTCCGTGACCTTGGGCAGGCAAAAATTTTATTAATTAGCGTTGTTTGGGCATCGCTTCCGATTTTATCGTCAATTTCATCACAGGATTGGCTACCAATTTTCTTGTTATTTGCCGAACATTTCTTTTTCATTTTCGCACTTACTATTCCTTTTGATATTCGGGACCAAGCTATAGACAACCGAGCCAAAGTCAGTAATCTGGTAAATAATATAGGTATTCGTCGGGCAGAAATTCTGAAGAATGTACTTATCATATTAAGCTTGACTTGTGTGCTATTTCTCTTCCAAATAGAATTATATAATAGGTACCATCTATTAACTCTCTTTTTCTTCCATTTACTGCTTTATCTAGTCACCAAAAACCTTAAACAAGTCAAAAGTGAAACCTTTTATCTATTCTTCCTCGATAGTTTTATCTTGATCAAGGGTTTAATCTATATTCTGATAAGTCTGGCAGATAGTTAATTGTCCTTAATGGGACATGTCATCTATAATATTCAATACATTCAGATGGATCATGGTCACAAAGGCGTTATCTTATTGTCATGAAATTACTTTTCATTTTATCCATTTATTTTGTAATTCTTATACCGAAAGGCCAAACTCAATCTTGTTGTTCAGGAGGAGTCCCTGTAAGTAGCAATATAGGATTTCAATCTACTGAAGCTCACATCTTCCAATTAAATATAAGTGCAGATTTTAATTTTCTCAAAACATTGAAGAGTGAGGGTCAAAAGTTAGATGATGACCAAAGGTTACGGACCACGCAATCCTATATTATACGAGGCGGATATTCATTCAACAATAGTTTGACTTTTGAAATGTTATTTCCCCTGATCCGCCAGACAAGAAGAATAACTACTTTAGGTGGTACGAATATCCAGGAAAACACATTTGGTGTTGGTGATCCCTTAGCGCTTTTAATTTATAATTTTTTATATAAAGATGTAGTATTTAGAATAGGAGCCGGTCCCCAGTTTCCATTAGGAGATTATGATCAAAAAAATTCCCAGGGCTTGACTTTGTTAGAAGATTTACAACCCGGAAGTGGCGCGTGGGATGTCATACTGTTTGGATCCTTAGAATATCAACTTAAAAACAGACCGTCATCATTCTTCTATTTAAATACAATAATTAGCAAGACAGGTTCAAACCCAAATTCCAGAGGTGGTTTTCAAACATATGAATTCGGAGACGACATTCAGATAATAAGTGGATTCAGCGATCAGGTCTTATTTTTAGGCCAAATAATAACCCCGGGAATATCTGTTCGATACAGACATGCTGATAGAGATAAAGTAGATCAGAACAAATTACCCGGTACAGGTGGTGACTTTTTATTTGGCAAAATTTCAAATAGCTTTCCTTTCCCAAAATTAAAAAGTAGTCTTGGAATAAATTTTGAATTACCCTTATGGACGAGGGTTAATGACACTCAATTATCTCCTTCATTTGCAATAAATATATCTTGGTTCAAAAGCTTTAACCCGCAACTTGCGAGTTCAACAATTATTGATGTTAATGAAAAATTCTAAATATGAAAACATTGCATTATTACATTTTTGTGATTTTCATTTTATCCTTGTCATGTACAGATGAAGCTGTAATACAGACACCTGGCAACCCTATCCCTGAACCTCAAGAATGGCTTGTTCCGGAAGACCTGGTATTTGATGGTGGACCAGGAAAAGATGGAATTCCCTCAATCGACAAGCCTAAATTCACTTCAGCTGCTCAAGTAGATTTTCTAAAAGATCAAGACCTTGTCCTGGGTATCCAAATTGGAGACGAAATCAAGGTGTATCCACATCCTATTTTGGATTGGCATGAGATAGTTAATGACCGTATAGGCGAAGAGAGCATTGCTCTTACTTATTGTCCATTAACAGGTACGGGAATAGGCTGGGATCGCATTATTAATGGAGACGAGACCACCTTTGGTGTTTCAGGTTTACTTTATAATACCAACCTGATGCCTTATGACAGAGCAACTAATAGTACATGGTCCCAACAAAGATTAGATTGTGTCAACGGGGAAAATATTGGCCTGAAGGCAACATTACATTCATTTATTGAGACGACTTGGAAAACCTGGAAGCAAGCCTACCCTTCCAGTCTTGTGCTTAATACGGATACAGGATTTGACAGAAATTACACCCGGTATCCATATGGAGATTATAGGACTAATCACAACAATATAATCTTCCCGGTCACAAACGAAGACAATCGACTCGATGCAAAAGAAAGAGTGTTGGGCGTCCGTATAAATGAGGTATTTAAGGCGTATCCTTTCAATCCCGACAAATCCAATATTGAAAAAATAAATGACTCGTTAGAAGGAGAAAAATTAATTATAGTCAGAAGTACCACTAAAAATTATATCGTGGCATTCAATTATCCGCTTGACGGCAGTCTTCTTAATGCTTTAAGTGAAGAAAAGTTTCCTGCAATATTGGAAGATTCTAACGGGACTCAATATGATTTGTTTGGAAAGGCATTGGATAAATCCGGAAAGAATTTAGAAAGGCCAGAACAATTCATCGGGTATTGGTTTTCATGGGCTGCATTCTATCCTGAAATTGAAATATTTGAATAACTAATACAATGATCTTTTGAAATTACTTATAGTTTTATTGTCTTATTATTTAGGACAACCACGATCAGCAAGTATTGCACTATATTCTTGTATATATCAGGGACGCTATTTCAGGTATGAGCAAAACACAATTATTGTATAACTCAATTATACTATAAATACCAGGAAACGTAAATCTTGGAATCGTCTATTGTCGCTCCAATTTTATGATAAAATCTTTTGCCTTTATCATTATCATTCCTTACCAACCATTCTAATCGGAGACATTCTTTTTCAACTGCTATTTGACGCACATTGTTAAATAGTGCTTCTCCTATACCTTCACCTCTGAAGGATGGCAGGACAAATACATCTTCTACCCACAGACATGATCTCAACGAAAATGAAGAAAATGTGAAATGATAATTGAGAAATCCGATCAATTCATTTTCCAATTCCACAACCAGGGCATTCAATTTTTTGGGATCTTCAAAAAAGGCCTTCCCAAGTTCATTTTTTTCAATAATGAACTGATCAGCGGATCCATCAAATTCAGCGAATTTGGACATTAAATATAGCATCGAATCAAGGTCAGCCTGCTCGACAGGACGAATTTTAAAATTCATTTCTTAGAAAATGAGGTGACTTTAAACTACAACTTTCTCTTTGATCACTTGATTTTTAAAAAGAACATTCAAAGCCACAAGTGCGTCCTTTTTATATTCTGATTTAACAAGGAGCGATATATTGTAACGACTCCCTCCCATTGAGACCATCCGTATTGGAATATCCTTCAGAGATTCAAATATTCTGTGGACATGATCACTATCATCATAAAGAGCATTGCCAACAATACAAATTATGGAATAATCACTTGTAGATTCTACTTCGGCAAAAACACTTAAATCCTGGATGATTCCTTCCAGGTTAGTTGTATCATCGATCGTCAATGATACAGCCACTTCCGAGGTAGTAATCATATCTACAGGCGTCTGGTGCTTTTCAAATATTTCAAATAACCTTCTTAAGAATCCATACGCATTTAACATTCGGTGAGAATAGATTTTGATAGCAGTGATTCCATCCTTTGCAGCGAGTGCTGTGATGGGCCTGTTACTATGCTGATCAGTTATGAGTGTGCCGGATGCGTCCGGATTCATGGTACATTTCAAACGAAGTGGAACACCTTCACGTTCGGCTGGCAACACACATGTTGGATGCAGGATTTTAGCACCAAAATAGGCCAGTTCTGCGGCTTCGCGATAGGATAGTCTGCGTATGGGCTTTGTGTCATCTACCAGTCTTGGATCGTTATTGTGTATTCCATCTATGTCGGTCCAAATTTGGACTTCCTCTGCGCCCAATACTGCACCGATGATGGTAGCTGTATAGTCACTTCCTCCCCTTTGCAGGTTGTCTACATACCCTAAATGATTTCGACAGATATAACCCTGGGTAATCAGGATGTTCGTCTCAATATCAATTGAATTAATAATAGGGACTAATAATTCTTCAGTGATCTCCAATTCAGGTTCTCCCAAACTGTCTGTGCGCATAAAATCAAGAGCTGGCAATAAGGCTACAGCAACGCCTCTTATTTCACATAGCAACGTGAATAAACCCGTTGAGAGAATTTCGCCCTGTGCCAGTATCTCCTTTTCATCTGCCGAATCAATTGATGACGACTCAAGTTTTGATCTCAGTAAATTAAAAGATGGCTCGAGTAAATATCTCCCTTTATCTCTGAAAGATTTTTTTTCAAAAAGGTCTGTTAGAACCCTCGTGTATTTGTCGATCAGCTCAGTAACTCGTTGCTGTGCCTCTTGCTTTGATCCGTTAACCATTGTATTCCCAATCTTAACGAGATCATTAGTCGTTCCGGACATGGCAGATAATACTACTAATTGTCTCCCTTCATTTCGTTCGAGGATATCTATTACCTCGTTCATTCTGTCTGCTGAACCAACTGATGTCCCGCCAAATTTTAGTACTTGCATTAACCTTTCTTGTGACACGAATATAAACTAACGAAAACAGGGATCATGAAATTTGGAATGATCAAACATATTTTTCACATTGTGTTATAATTTTAACAAAATGATCGTAAGCGACATTGTTGCCAAAGAAATTTACAGATCTCCGTTTATCTCTGAAGCCCTGCATGCCGGTATCATCAATATCTCTTCACTTGCCCGTTATATCCAACCAGCTGTCTCATTATCTGTAGGCGAAAAAGTCTCTGCTGCGGCTATTGGTATGGCCATCAAAAGAATGCCAGACGTACCTTCAATGCACCTGGATAAATCATTATCTCGCTTTATGAGTCAGCTGGGGGATATCACTGTTCGTTCTGATTTGGCAGATTATTCATATCAAAACTCTTCGACTTTACTTCAGTGCCAATCCGGTCTTCTCGGAAACCTTCGCGAACACAAATCCTATTTTTATAGTTTTTGTAAAGGAGTGAATGAGACTACAATCGTATGTAGTGAAGAACTCAGAGATAAAGTCAACGAAATTTTTTCAGGCGAACAAAAAATAACATCAAGGGTAGGACTCGCTGGAGTATCTGTCAACCTCCCACCTACCAATCTCGACACATATGGTGTGTATTACATCATTCTTAAAGCCTTAGCCTGGAAAGGGATCAATATAGTGGAAGTATTATCCACTTCTCACGAAATCACCCTGATCATCAGCAAACAAGATGTAGAGCAGGTATTTTCTATAATATTAGGGCTTAAAAGTGGTGGCTGATTAAACTTTCGACTTTCCCAACTGTCCCCTGGCCGTCCACCACAATGGAATCGTCAGAATGATACCTCCAGCAAAGCAAACCCTTAACAGTAAGCGCAGATTTTTCCAGTCTGTAAGTTGATCTTTAGCGACTATAAAAGATAGCAACAGCAGGGTCACAAAAAAAGTGAGTCTGCAAGCGAGGCTGAGCATAGAATGAAATGTAGCACGTTGTCCCGGACCAATGGCCGGTGTGATAAGCGCATTAATCGGGGCTTTTATAGCAGCCCAAGGAAATGATCGAAACAAGACGATCAAAATGACAACACTATGCAATGTTGTACCCATAATAAGCACAATGAGATTAACGGCCAGCAAGCACAACATCACATAAGTGGTTAGGCCCAACTTCCTGGACCAAATCATACTATATGCTGCACCTATTGCTCCAAGATATCGTGCAAGTGCATAGACAAGACCAGATACAACGGGTACAGATAGACCCCAAAGCATTTCGCGTTCAGAAAGTAGCTGGATATAGGGTTGATAAAACTCATATGGCACATGAGTGATGGCAAACGTCAGAATATAAAAGAAAAATATCCATCCTAATGGTTTCACTTTGAGATAAGAGGAAGTAGACGTGATCTGAGCGATCATATTGGTCATAGCACCCCCTTCGGATAAGCCATGGGCAGGCTCCTTGAATTTTAAAGCAATGACCAATGAGGTAATAGCTGATAAAAGCGTAACAACGTAGGCATAATGGAGGCCAAATGTCGCAACACCTCCTCCAACAAGAGCCGCCGTTCCTCCTGCGATCATGCCAAATTTATGGACAATCGCCTCACGATCGCCGTACGTGGTAGCCTGACCCATTTCGTTCAGAGACTCATAATGAAACACTGTATTAGTACCTGACACAAGTGCCATATGAAAAGTAAATGCAAGTTGTCCCATTACCAAAACCCAAAAACTACCAGCTACCAGGAATAAAAAGCAGGCAAGAGTTAAAAAAACAGAACCAAGAACCAACGTTTTCTTTCGACCGACGACATCCGAAAAATAACCCGTTGGTACTTCTAATAGCACAACAGCGATGTAGTAGATAGCTTCTAAAAGAAGTACTTCCTTTAAACTTAAAATGCTATTAAAATAGAGAAAGAATATAGGAAGCCAGGCTATGAAAGAACAGGCCGCATAGTAATAAGGATACATACGGACATTGAATTGACTCATCCGATCTCGCTCTACCCTTTGATAATTTCCCTCAATTCATCGATCGCATGCTCAATACCATTTGGTTTTTTCCCTCCGGCCGTTGCAAAGAATGATTGTCCACCGCCACCACCTTGAATATGTCTGGCAATTTTTTTAATGATCTTGCCGGCATCAAGTATTTCATTAGTTAATTCCTTGCTGATCAGCAGCATAAGATTGGCTTTTTCTCCAGTATCGAGGCCTAATAAGATCACACTTTTATCCAAAGATTTCTCAAGACTATATCCTAAAGTTTTAAGACCATCCATATCCAGGCCTTCTATTTTAGCTGTCAACACTTTAATTCCATTTAATGTGATGACTTGTGACAAGAGTGAATCCTTCATCCCGGAGGCTTTTTCTGATCTCACGGCAGACAATTCTTTTTCCAGCGCTTTGTTCGCTTCAA
>JAJCYJ010000262.1 GCA_029262975.1 Saprospiraceae bacterium | reverse complement strand
ATTCAGGCTTGCAGAATTTGAAATGGTTCGGAATCAATGGAGAAGACTCGAAATTGAAGAATCTTGTGGTACGGATGTCAAATTTGTTGTCAATGAAGTCGGTGTTCAAGAAAACACTAATAAAAAACCTTTTGGTTATGTTCGACCCAAAGGCATCAAAGAAGAAAGAATTTTCTCGACATTTTCTAATGTTCTTCAAGATGAAAACTCAATAGCGTTGCGTACTTGTGATTTGCCAGATGCATGTGAAGTGATGATCTCAAAGTTGACCAGGTTAGATGTAAGAAGATTTGACAGACTCCAGATGTTTGTCCATGCGGAAGAAAATGAAATACCTCTGGATGATGGTGATTTGTCGGTATTTGTGAGAATTGGGAAGGATTTTACCGATAACTACTATGAATACGAGATACCATTAAGCTTTTCTGATAGCATGATCGCTAACCAGTTTTTAATGGGTGGAGGAGATTCCAGTGCGGTGGCAAACTTCGAAGCTTATGCAGAAGAAGTATGGAAAATTGAGAATAAGATTGACTTTCCGTTGTCTCTATTTACAGATGTAAAAAGAGAACGGAATAACAGGGACTCATCAGCACTTATAGTCTATACCCTGGAAGGTGGCCATCCAGAAAATCCGAGTGCAAGAGTAAAGATTAAAGGAAATCCTACTCTAGGCCTTGTCAAAGGTATGGTTATTGGCCTGCGGAATACTTCTGACATGGAAGAGGAAGTTTGTGCTGAAGTCTGGGTCAACGAACTAAGACTCCAGGGACTGGATAACAGGGGTGGAATAGCTGCTTTGGCGAGGGCCGATATTCAATTAGCTGATCTTGGTAATGTAACAGCAAGTTTTAACTATAATTCCATAGGTTGGGGTCAGATAGACGAACAATTACAGGAACGGAGTTTTGAGAAAATTACTGAATTTGATGTTGCGACTAATCTAGAATTAGGCAAATTTACACCGTCAAAATGGGGTTTACGGATTCCATTTTATTACCAATATGCCAAGACTATTAGCACACCCGAATTTGATCCTTTAGAACTTGATCTAACAAAAGATCAGTTATTGGAAAATCCTAATCTTACGGACAATGAACGTACGGATATTGTGGAGAGACAAAATGATATTACCACCATCTCCACATACAATTTTACAAATGTCAGGAAAGAGCGGACTGGCGATAAAAGCCCTAAACCATGGGATATAGCCAACTTGAGTGCCAGTTATTCATTTTCAAGGACCAAGCATCACGATGAGATAATAAAGGAAGAAGTGACCGATGATCAGCGCGGAGAATTGGTGTATAGTTATAATGCAAATGCTAAACCGATTCAACCATTTAAGAATATAAAACCGAAGGCCCTCAGGTTTATCAAAGAGTTCAACTTCAATCCTGTCCCTAGTTCATTTCTGTTCAACACTCAGATACAGAGATACAAAAGCTCAAGACTTTTTAGATTACCGGATCCAGCCGAAGGTTTTGAATACGTTTTTGATGATCAAAGATTTACCTGGAACAGAAATTACTCATTATCCTGGGACCTTGCCAAGTCATTAAAATTAAATTTTGACGCTTCTGCAACTGCTGTGGTTGATGAGTTAAAACAGGTTGGAGTGGCACCTACTGCCGCAGAGCGAAAATGGAAGGATGAAAATGGTCGGGAGGTTCCTCAAGGTTTTGATCCTGATGATCCTAATGCACCCAGATTTACACAATTAGTAAATGAAAACCCAGGTTTTCCGGGAGAATACCTGAATGACAACTTGCAGAATTTTGGCAGGATGAAATTGTACAACCAGGGAATATCTCTAAGTTATACATTGCCCTTAAAGTACTTTCCAGGTCTTGACTGGATTACTGCCCAGGCTCAATACAACGGCGATTATACATGGAATGCAGGATCCTTGACTGCTCAAGATCTTGGTAATATTATTCAAAACACACAACGTAAAACAGTTCGAGCCACATTTGATTTTGAAAAGTTATATGAAAAAATTGGATACCTTAAAAGACTTGAAGGTAAAAATAGAAGAGCTACAAGGGCCAGAAGCAGAACACGAACAACCGGTGCTGAAGAAGAAGAACAACAGGATAAATCATCACAACCGGCTTCAACAATAGAAAAGATACTGTTGAGACCTTTTCTTGCTATACGCGAGTTAAAATTCAACTATAGTGAAGATATGTCTACCACCATCCCCGGATATACTAAAGTGCCTAAATTCTTTGGTCTGTCAGGAGGCGATCCAGGATGGGGATTCGTTCTTGGTTCGCAACCCGATCTCACAAAATTCTTTGAAGAAAGGGCTACTGCCAGGGGAGCTGATGGTATTATAACAACAAGTAATTTGCAAAATCAACAAGTCATTCAGAATAATTCTCAAAGTTATGAAGCTGATATTGAGATAGAACCATGGAATGGGTTCAGCATTGATATCGATTTCAGTAAAAAATATACTCAGAACCATTCAGAATACTTTATTAATACATCTCAAACGGAGGATCTGAACTTTGAGCAATTAACCAAACGTGAATTTGGCAGTTATGAGATTTCATTTATCGCCTTAAATACACTTTGGGACTCCGATATTGATGGCCTTTTTAATCGTTTTGATGAAAATCGAAAAGCGATTTCGCTGCGGTTACCCAACAACACATCCGCGCCTCATGAAAAGGATTTGGGATACCAGTCCGGATATGGCAGACAGCATGTGGATGTATTAATTCCGGCATTTATCGCTGCCTATACTAATGATGATCCTAATACAATAGATCTGGACTTTCGTAAAAAAGTCAGTAGTCGTGGATACATTCCGAAACCGAACTGGAATCTCCGATATAATGGACTTTCTAAGTTGCCCTGGTTTAAGGATATATTTTCGAGCATAAGTATCAACCATAGTTATAAGAATACACTAAGTGTAAACAGCTTTGAGTCTGATCTTCAATACAAAGAAGATCGGGCTTATTTTATTGATCCGGAACAATCATCTGGAAATTACTTTGCCAGATTTGAAGTGCCGGAAATTGTAATCAATGAGCAATTTCAACCAATCATAGGAGTGGATATCAAAACACATAGTGATCTTACTCTTAGGGCGGAATATGTGAAAACAAGAAATCTCAGGTTATCGACCAGCCTGGCACAACTTACAGAAGGTCGAAGTACCAGTTACACCATGGGGTTAGGCTGGATATTTCAGAATGTAAACATCGGATTCCTTACCGGAAATAAGAAAAAGAGATCTAATCGACGCTCAAGAAATGAAGATCCGGATAATCTTGATGACACGGAACCTGAAGAAGACCCGGGAGATGATCCTGCCGGTGGACGAGGTGTTAATGCCGGAGGAGTAAATAATGAAACAAATAGGTTGGAATTTGCATTCGACATGCAATTCCGAGATGACGTGTCCTTTATTCACGAATTGGGTGATGGAAGTTCTAGTGAACCTACACGTGGGACCAAAACCTTTACCATGTCACCTCAGATAAATTACGATGTAAATAAAAACTTCATTTTGTCTTTCTTTTTAGAATATTCAACAACAAAACCGTATTTATCTACCGCTTATCCAATAACTAATATTAACGGAGGAATTACTGCTCGATTCGTTCTGGATTAATGACACATTGATTATTGGACAATTGATAGCTTTGAATGCATCTTTAAATGATGACCTATGACGAGTTTCCATAAATTGATTTTAACAATCCTCATTTTACTCATTGGTCAAGTAGGTTATGGGCAATATTCGCATCAGGATACTTTAAGAGGCTCTGTGACGCCTGAACGAGCCTGGTGGGATTTAACTCATTATCATCTTCAAGTTGAAGTCAATCCGAACGATTCGACAATCAAAGGGAGCAACACCATCTCATATAAAATTATTACAGGGCATAATCTGCTGCAAATTGATCTTCAGAAGCCCTTGACTATTACCAAAGCCATACAGAATAAGAAATCGCTTCGGATTACTTCTGACGGAAATGCACACTTCATCCATTTGGTTGAAGATCAAATACCAGGAGAAAAGAAGAAGATTACGATTCATTATTCGGGGCGCCCTCATGTAGCTATCAGGGCTCCATGGGATGGGGGTATTACCTGGAAAAGAGATGCTAATAATCTTCCTTTTGTAGCTTCTTCTTGTCAGGGAATTGGTGCGAGTATCTGGTGGCCATGTAAAGACCATATGTATGACGAACCTGATAGCATGATGATCAGTGTGACTACTCCACCCAATTTAATGAATGTTTCTAATGGGAGACACGTAGGTACCGATAAGCTCTCCGATGGACGTATTACATATCACTGGAATGTTCAAAACCCTATTAATAATTATGGTGTCAATCTGAGTATAGCTGATTATGTTCACTTCAGTGAAACCTATGAAGGCTTATCCGGTCCTCTTGATTTTGACTATTATGTTCTTCCTGAAAATCTGTCGAGGGCGAAGGAACAATTTAAACAAGTTCCGATGATGATGGAGGCTTTCGAACATTGGTTTGGACCCTATCCCTTTTATGAAGATGGATTTAAGCTTGTGGAAGTACCTTATCTTGGTATGGAACATCAGAGCGCTGTGACTTATGGCAATGGATACCAAAATGGCTATTTGGGGCGGGATCTCAGCGGTACAGGATGGGGCTTGAAATTTGATTTTATAATTATCCATGAAGCGGGGCATGAGTGGTTTGCTAATAGTATCACATACAAGGATATTGCAGATATGTGGATTCATGAGTCTTTTACCGCCTATTCGGAATCCCTTTATGTTGAATACTTTTATGGGAAAGAAGCCGGAACTGATTATGTATTGGGCACACGGCGCAATATTACGAATGACAAGCCGGTGATTGGTCCTTCTTATCATACCAATTCAAGGGGCTCAGGAGATATGTATTATAAAGGAAGTAATATGCTTCATACGCTTCGACAGATAGTCAATGACGATGAAAAATGGAGGAGTATGCTGAACGAATTAAATCTGGAATTCTATCATAAAACAGTGACTTCAGATCAGGTAGAAAAGTTTATCTCTGACTTTCTAAGCCTGAATCTTGATGCTTTCTTTGATCAATATTTAAGAACAACCTTAATTCCAGTTCTTGAATTCGTCTATGACAAAGGTAGATTACAATATCGGTGGACTAATGTAGTTCCCGGATTTCATATGCCTGTAAAAATTAAAATTGATGAAGTAGAGACTTCTATCCAACCTGGCCCGATGTGGAAAAGCATGACTCTGGAGAATAAACCGCAATCAGTAGCATTAAACAGAAATTATTATGCCGGCATTTTTAATATGCTCGGTTTGTAATCTTGCGTGTGATCACATAGGTGATGTCCTACCTCTTTTTGACAAATAATAATGCCATAATATAAATGAGGCAGCCGATCGATGAGGTGACCATTCTGCTGATTTTATCAGCGCTTCTGCTGCATTTTTCGCCTGCCAAAGTTCTTTTATTGTATTTATCAGCGCTATGTCTCCATTTGGGTAAATATCCGGTAACTGCATCGCAAAAAGCAAATATACCTCTGCCGTCCATGGACCGATTCCTTTGATGGACATGAGATAATTTTTACAGTGATCAGCATCGATTTGATCACTAAAATTTAAAGAGAATTTTTGTTCTAAAATGGCATTGGCAAGACCTATGAGATAGCCTGATTTTTGACGACTTACTGTACATTTCCTCATTTCTTCAGTGGACATTTTTGCTATAAACTCTGGGGAAAACTCCTGAATGTCATTAGAAAGTTTGTCAAAAGCTGCTTTCCCTGACTCAAGTGAAACTTGTTGCTCCAATATAATCTTACACAGTGTTTCAAATCCTTGTGGACGCGACCACGAAGGAGGTGTCCCATATGTCTTTATTATATCTGCAAAAATTGGATCTGCAGAACAGAGAAAAGTTAAAGCACTATCATTTATTATTTTCATAAGACGTAAGATTCAAATCCAAAACAGAAACATATTATAATAATTAATAATTTGTAATTTTGGGAAACAAAGATATTTCTTGACAAAAACTTCAAAGTCCATTTTTAATCTTCCACAACTTCTAAGCAAGAACGGCATAATTGAATGCTGCATTCTGGTGCTGGTATTTGTGATATATGCAAATACCCTGCAACACGACTTCACACAAGATGATGCAATTGTGATCTATGATAACATCTATGTCAAGGATGGCTTAGCAGGTATCCAAAAAATATTCACCACAGATTCCTTTAGTGGTTTTTTTAAAGGTGAAGACAAATCATCCCTTGTTTCCGGGGGGAGATATAGGCCGATGACCATAGCGACCTTTGCTTTGATATACCAGGTTGTGGGCCCAGCCCCATTTGCTTACCATCTATTTAATGTATGTATGTACGCTCTCCTGTGTATCGTACTTTTTAAAATACTCTGTTCGATCTCAATAAGTTGGTCTAATAAGAAACAAAGGTATTTTGCATTAGTCGCGGTCATAATTTTTGCAATTCATCCTATACATACAGAGGTCGTTGCAAATGCTAAAGGATTAGATGAAGTATTCAGTCTTCTTTTTTCCTTGCTGGCATTGCTTTTAGCATTAAGGATTTATCGGAAGCCACAATTGACGAATGCTCTTTTATTGGCATTGATTTATTTTGTGGCGCTACTTTCGAAAGAGAATGCTGCAGCCTTCGTAGTGATTATTCCTGTCACACTATATTTTTTCAATAAACCGGAGAAGCTAAAAAAGATACTCTTTCCATCAGCGATAATCTTGTTTACCTTTATTGGATACTGGATTTTACGCATTCAGATTGTGGGTGCAGACCTGGGAAGTACGCCATCAGAAATGATGAATAATCCATTTATAAAGGTGGTTGATGGGCAGTACCTGCCTTTCACATCAGGAGAAAAATGGGCTTCAATTCTGTTCGGAATGGGCAAGTATATCCAGTTATTATTTTTTCCACATCCTTTGACCCACGATTATTATCCCCGTCATTTTGGAGTTGTAACCTTTAGAGACGTAACCGTTTGGGCCGCAATTGTAATGAACCTTTCCTTGATCTTACTAGCTCTGGTCGGAATTAGAAAAAGATCATTTATTGCATT
>JAJCYJ010000261.1 GCA_029262975.1 Saprospiraceae bacterium | reverse complement strand
TTCTCGAACCACAGCTAAGTTTGAAATCATTAGCTTCAAAACTCAAAACCAATCCTTCAGTTTTGTCTGCTGCTATTAATCAAAATTATAATAAAAATTTCAACGACTTTATAAACGAACAGAGGGTCTATGAATATCTATTACGTTCTAAAGAAACTCAATATAGACATTACACATTTTTGGCATTGGCTTTGGAATGTGGTTTCAATTCTAAATCTACTTTTAATCGGGCCTTCAAGAAGATCACCGGCCGTACACCAAAGGATATGAAGGATGATGTAGTGTAGATTTTGCATATTTACCATATTAGTTCGAAGTCACAGACATTCGAACAGCGGGGATATTTTGAGAGGTTTACTAGTGCTCCGAATACAAACTAGTTACTTCTTAAGTAGCCTGGCTTTTCTTTGTGCCAAGTGATTTTTTAACCCTTTACTGTATGGCTCTTTTCTTTGAGGATCATAAACCTTCCGACCTGCGTCCGATCCCTTTTTGTGTACCTCAGTTACAATCCTATTATCACGTGCAAAGTGATCATCACGTATTCCTGTGACCTGCCAACTTACTTCCACGTTAGGTTGGTCTGTCTGAATTACAAATTTGTTATCCTTTACTGTTTTGATAATTATGGCTCGTGCAAATGTGCCAATGACGGTGAGTTGGTATCTAAAATCCTTGTTTAAGGCTTCAAAGTATGAGGGCAGTGACACGGTTGCAAATCCTGCCTTATCAGTACTTACATTACCGTTATAAACATTCATCATGTCAGGACTTTCGACAAATGAATGATAGAGCCATTTATTGGTAGGATCGAGTGGATGATCAATTTTAAATGAACCGGCAAGTTTTTCAAGAAAGCCATTTACACCAAGATTATTAAAAATATCAACTTTACCGTTGTCAGCATCCAAGACTATTGCAGCTGACCCACCAGGACTTAGAACAGAAATGGCAAAAGGATCGTAATAGAATTGATTTAGACCGGTTGCATCTTCTACAAATCCGCCTGCATTATTCACAATATGCTGATGACTTCCTGGAACTGCAATATTTAAAATGTCGTCTGTAAGTTCTGCTGACGAGCCTGAATCATCTTCAAGTTTGAGACTATTTGGATCTATTGACAAAGTAGAACCTTGTGTGGGGTCCATTAATTGAGTGAATGTAGTGTCACCGTTTACTATTTTTCTTGTTACCTCACAATTTGAATTGAAGTTTAATTGTACATCTTTAGGAGGGTCTCCCTCCTTCTTAAATTTTACTTTTTTAACCAAGCCATTTTTATCATAAAATATTTCCAAATCGGTAAGAACACTTCCCGGGTTGTTAGGGTCATTAGAAATTTTAATATTTTCTATCTTCCCAGAATGATTAACTATTCCATCGTACCCTATTCCAAATATTTCTTCACCAAAGAAAAAGTAACCATCTTCTTTATCCTTGTCAACCTTGTTGACTTTAGTTAAATCTGGCAAATCAACAGTTCCTCCAAACTCTGTTAAAGCTGACTCGATCTTGGACTTATCCGCTAACAATTTATCATGGATTTCCTTTATAAACATTTGGCCTTCTTCATCAGATAAGACTACTTTATCCACTCTGGTTAATCCGGGTGCCTTTGCTCCGCCTGCCACAATTCCGGGTACCTTTATGACTTGAGTTTCTCTGATCGTATCTCCCTCCACTAGCATTTGAAATAAGCCCAGATTGGCATCAAATCTAAATCTTACATCACCTGTGCTGTCTTTGAGTTCCCATACAGCCGGGTCTTGAGCTACCACTTTGAGCAAGCCATCATCGTCGGCTACGACTGCTCGATTGCCTATACCTATCAGATCAGTTGCTTTGATTGTGCCGTCTATCTCAAATTGGGATTGGGATGTGCAGGGTACAATTGAAAATAGCGCAAAAATGGCAATGATACCTGTACGTACCGCAATGGCGCCAAGCTGTACCATAGTGCGAGCATTCATTTTGTGATAGATATTCTTTTTGTGGGTGACTACAGTACTGGGTGCCACGTACAGTATATCAGCAACTTCTTTAACCGTAAGACCTTCCGATAACTTTACTAAGACCTCTTTTTCGCGTTTGGTGATTTTCATGATTGTAGTTTTTGTCGTGAATTAATCTTTATAAAAAGGATTGAATTAATCTTCCATTTATAATTGATTCAAAGGTTGGGCAAGTTGCCCCTACGACATGAGCTCAAATGCGACATGATGGAACACAATACTGACTTATGCTAATGAATAAGGGGATTTTTGTATCTTTCTCAGCCTATGAGATATTATATTCTGCTTTTTATTATTTGTTCAACCTTTACTCTATTTGGGCAAAATGATACAGCTGATAGTCTAAAAGTTATTTGGACATCCGGAGCAGATATATCGAAGGAAGCCGAAGTGAGTTTACTCTTGGAGATTGCTGAACAGACCAAGAGACAAAACTTTGACACGGCATTTAGATATGCCAATCTCGCCATGGAAAAGGCCGCAACTTCAGAATGGTATCAGAAAAAAATTGATGGTTATAAGATACTCGCGCAGAGTTCAGCAATGCTGGGAAATAATGAGGAAGGGCTACAATATTGTGAGCGAATGCTCGAGAATGCAACACTGCTAAATGACAAAAGTCAGATGGTGGATGCATATATGGGCATCAAAATGTTTTACCAGGGTGCCGGACGTATTGATGATGCGATCGCCATCCTGGAAGATGCTGTATCAATCTCAGAAGAGGTCAATGCAGACATGCAAGGGGAAATTTTTCACGCTTTCGCAAGTTTGCATTCCAAGCTAAATAATCATGAGCTTGCAATCAATTATTGGAATAAAGCCCTTGACATCACGAGAGACTTTGAAGACCCGGCTAAGTATTGTAGAAATGTTTACAATCTTGGTGCAGCTTATCTGACGAATGAGCAGCCAGATATAGGCCTTCCCTATTTACAGGAAAGTTTTGAGTTGGGTGAAGAACACGGTTATACCTCCATTCAAGTGGCCAGTGGGACCATGCTTGGTCAATACTATTCTGGAAAAGAACTATTTGAGCGGTCTGAACAATACGCCCTTCCTGCATACAATCTTGCCAAACAATTTAATTTGACGCAATATGTGTCTGTCACAGCAATGATTCTTGGTCAATATTATGTTAAAAGTGGAAATACAAATAAGGGCATTGAATATTTAGAAGAAAGCAAAACGATTGCATTGGAGCTTGAGGATCTGACAACACAAGAGACGGCCACAAAATTTTTGTCAGAAGCATATAGTATCTATGGGGATTATCAAAAAGCTCTTGAGAATAGTTTATTGGCTCATGACATCAGAGATAGCTTATACCAACAACAATCGCAGGAAGAATTATTAGAACTCGAACAAGTCTACCAGGTCAAAGAGAAGGAGGCTCAGTTAGTCCTACAGGATAGCCAATTAGCTCGTCAGCGGCTAATGAATGTTGGCATCGGCGTCGTTGCAGTACTGCTACTTTTACTTTTTCTTTCAGCATGGAGAAACCTACGTCAAAGAAAAAGGGTGAACGCTGAATTGAGACAACTGGATCAGACGAAGTCGCAATTTTTTACAAATATCTCACATGAGCTGAGAACTCCTATCAGTCTCATCCTGGGCCCAATTGAAAATGCACTGGAATTAAACAAGTCCAAACATATTTCCAATCAACTGGAAATTGCACAACAAAGCGGTCAAAAACTATTGCAACTTGTAGATGAAATAATGGACTTGTCAAAATTAGAAAGCGGGAAGTTGGATCTTAACGTGAAAGAGATAAATATACACAGCCTTATTCTGAGGATATTTGAGTCTTTCGAGTCTTTGGCGGATAGTCTTAAGATACATTTCAAATTTGAATACGAGGTAGAAGAATCGATTTTTGTGAAAATCGATATCGGCAAATTTGAAAAAGTCCTAAATAATCTGATTTCAAATTCGCTCAAGTTTACACCAAGAGATGGCACAGTAAGACTGAGTGTTGTGCAGCCATCAGACGACATTTTTCAATTGTCTGTTACCGATAGTGGTGAAGGAATACCTCCGGACGATCTTAATAAAGTATTTGATCGTTATTTTCAAAGTTCTCAAAATAATACTTCCCGAGGTGGAACAGGAATTGGTCTCGCCTTATCCAAAGAATTAATCTCTCTAATGGGAGGCGAAATAAAAGTAGACAGCGAGTTGGGCGTCGGGAGCACATTTACAATACGTCTTCCTTTACAAATTGAAAAACAGAGGGTACACAGTTCTACGAAATCTTCTGAGGCAGTACAGGAAGAAGTACACCAAGAATACAATCCATTGGTGTTATTTGAAGAGCAACCTAATCTTTTGGTTATTGAAGACAATGAATCCATGAGGGAGTATCTCAAAAGTATTCTTTCTCCCGCATACCGATGTTCTTTTGCCAAAGACGGTTTGGAAGGTTTAGATTTACTGAAGACATCATCCTTTGATGCAGTTACTTGTGACGTCATGATGCCCAATATGGATGGATTTCAATTTATGGAACACCTCCGCAAAAATGAATTGCATCATAAGATTCCAGTTGTCATGTTGACGGCAAGGTCATTAGAAGAAGACAAGCTAAAAGGGTTTTCTCTGGGAGTCGATGACTATATCACAAAACCTTTTAACAAGCGTGAGCTATTCGCGCGTATAAATACCCTCCTCTCCAATAAGAAGATCAGGGAATCAATTCATGAAGAATTTGACAATGGTGACAAAGACACTGTTGAAGATGAGATGTTGAAAAAAGCAGAGCAACTTGTTATCAATCATCTGACGGATGAGCAATACAATGTATCACTACTCTCCAATGATATGAACTACAGTCCCAGACAATTGGGCCGCATCATGAAAAAATTAACTGGAATGACACCGTTACAATTCATCAGGGAAATTCGTTTGCGTAAGGCTTATCAAATATTGACTTCGCGGCAATTTGCAACTGTAAGTGAGGTGCGATATGAGGTAGGTATTCCCCATGCCTCATATTTTGCAAAAGAATTCGAAAAGAGGTTTGGGGTTAAACCGAATGAGTTGATTTAATTCGATCATTCTGTCCTTTACAATTCAGATTATACATGTACCTAGATGGTAGATTGTAAGAATGATTAGGTCAGTTGTCTTGAACCTTGATTCAAAGGATTAAAGGAAGACTTGATTATTTTGTCTTGAACCTTGATTGAAATCCTGCAAAATTGAAATGTCCTCCTTATAAAGGAGGTGGCCGTAGGTCGGAGGATTTGCTTTATGTTTCTCTGAGGTCATAATGGAATCCAGTCTCGTCATGCATTCTATACGGGCTCACGCCTTCTCTCCATTCGAGTACTGTCGAACTCGACCCTGCCGGATCAGTCGTTCATACCGCCTCCGGCACCCCCTTTGAAAAGGCGATTATATACATGATTACACCTTAATTAGGTCAATTGTCTTGAACCTTAATTCAAAGGATTATTTGATTATGCCATTTCAAATCAAAAATCCTACAATTCAAAAAGAGTCGATATCACTTAAATCAAGAAATCAGGAGAATCAAGGTTCAAGACAAAATGCAGAACCAGGATTGAAATGACAAATAATGATTGAAAATATTATTGATCACTTTTCAATTCGCGGAGCACAAGTCTGTTTAATTCGCGAATTTGTGACTGCTGTAAATCCAGTTGATCTTGTTGATCTTCAATGATTAATTGTTGTTCCTTAAACCCTTCTATTAGCAAGGGGATCAATTGGGTATAATCAACACCAAAGTATCCTCTACCTATACTTCCTACAGCCTCGGGAAGTACCATCTGAACATCCTGCGCCGCTACACCAGCACTCCTGTTATTCTCTGAAATAAGATTATAAATGAAGCCATTCAAACCTTTAATCTTCCTCATGGCATCTTTGATAGGCGTTATATTTTCTTTTAGCCTGATATCGGATTCGTCGATAATTTCTCCAGTATAATTGATGTCTCCA
>JAJCYJ010000260.1 GCA_029262975.1 Saprospiraceae bacterium | reverse complement strand
ATTTCAACAGAGATAGTTGATAAATCAAGAAAGGCGGGTTACCTTTGATTAACCGATTTTATTTTCGTTGATATCAGAGCTCATCCTGAGTAATTAGGATGGGCTTTTTTATTTCTTCGGGACATTTACAGTAGGATCATTAAGTTTTAATACGGGTAACCTGATGCATTTTTTTTACGGTTGTTGTGAGCCAAATGATATGGGTTGATCAGCAAACGAAATGAAGCCTTGTTAAGACCCAGACGATTGTTTTAGCAGAAGAGAACGGCGATAACCTATATTGCCATATAGGTGATGCATTGAATGCGATAACCTTTTTGATACTGAGATTAACATCGGGAAAAATCACATATAGCTATACACAAAATTGGATTTTAAGTGCTATTTGATGACAGTTTAACCTCCCTTTTCTCTATAATAGAAGAATATTTCATACAAGAATATACTATATACTTTATAAGTAATAGATAGCCAGTATATTATCCATGCACTGATTACACCTAAATTATAAAACACAAAAAAGGCTGTTATCCTAACAATAGGATAACAGCCTGCAGTTTTGGTTATTGAATTGAGTATATTTCCTATTGTTCCTTGTAATAGTTGATGATAGATTGTACATCCTTATGCTCATAGATACTACGTGCTGTCTCGAAGAGTGCAGTGTGATCATCGTATGATTCTATCAATGCTTCCTCGAGAAGGCTAAGGCCTTTGGCTATATTGGATATGCCTATATGACAAGCTGCTTCGAGGTATTGCAATCGATAGCTAAAAGTATATTTTTCAGAATTGGCAATTGCATCTAAAGATTCCTGATAGGCTGCAAGTGACATAAGATATAGCACATAGTCTTCCCAGTAATTAGACAATTCACATCCTTTGACAGCTGCCTTCTTTAGATAATATATAGCACGATTTTTATCATTCAATTCAATATAGCATTTGCCAAGAGCATGATAGTATTCTTCGACTTCATTCTCAATGGACAAAGCCTTTCGCAAGACTTTTACAGCGCTACGCCAATCACGGTTATCCATATAGCATTTGGCTAATAAAAAGTAAGCTTCTTCGCTATATGAATCCATTTCGATGGATTCAAAAAGAGATCGCTTCGCTTGATCAACCATGCCGAGTGCATATTGGCATTCAGATATAGCCATTAATAAGTCAAAGTCTGGACCAAAAATTTCAAGGGCTTCATTATAAATTTCTAACGCATGGTCAAACATTGTCTGATCCCTGCAATATTCTGCACAGTCAAGATATCCGGCTTCGAATTGAGGGTTAATTATATAAGTATACTCAAGAGCTTCAATCCCCTTTTTGTATTCTCCGACATTCGCATAAGAGTGACCTAAATTATACCAGGCCATATAATTATACGGATGATTTTCAACGATTAACTTATGCAATAAAATGCTCTCCTCAAAGTTTTTGCTTTGCTCTACGCTAGCTCCCATGAGATAAAGAGCTTCTTCGTTCAGTGGGTTAAGAATAAGAACACTCTTTAGACACTGAAACATGCGCTCGAATTCCTGCACACTTTCGTAAAAAAAGGATTCTGCAATCAAAATATCCTCCATTTCCTGTTTGGAAGCGAATGCTTTTAAATCTTCAATCAGGAGAATGGCTTCATCAAAATTCTTCTGATGAATATATATATTGACTTTTAATAGCTGAAGTTCTATTTCACGGGGGGATATTACTTCTGCCCTGACAATGACTTCAAAAGCGTCATCCATCAAGCCCTGCTTAATAAGGACTCTTGCCTTCAGAATGAGAAAATCCGACCTGAAAGAATATTGCTTTATGGCATTATTGATTACACCAATTGCCTGCTCATATTCTCCCTCGTCATCATAATAGGATATGATATCCTGATATTCTCTATCGTTGAGGTAAAAAGTTTTTCCTTCCTCTTCATTATGTTCATACTCATTGATAAGGCTCAGAAGAGTAGGAGAAAGTTTCGTTCTACTATCCATAGGTTCTAACGTAAGGGACTATAATCAGAGGGCTAAGATAAGTAAATCACCCTCATTCAAAATTTATAAACCGCTTTTTTTTCCACATCTCCACATATATATTTTGCATATAAAAAAGACATTATATGTTTGGTATACAAAGAAATATATATAAGTTAAAAATGTAATAGAATTGCCAAATTTGCATAACTCATTCAATGTCATGCTACAATATATTCGCAGAATGGTATATCTGAACTTGACAAAAGATATAATCAGGGTGTTTATAAAGTATTAACATGGCATTCTTGATACTTAATTTTCAGTATTTCTAAGGAATGCTGGGTTGATTTTATGATATTCCCAGTTTTTACTAAATAGTATTTTACCCGATTATTTGTTAAAATGCTATTATCAAATGTCAGCTATTTCGCATTTTTAATTTTAGAATCTGGTAATAAAGTCATATACCACTCTTGGTCAGCTTATGTAACTTTACTCTTTTAACTCAAACAGACAAAGATGCTCAGTTGGATGGCACGAATAATATTTCATGCTATAGGGTGGCGATTAGAAGGAAGCTTTCCGCACGAATTAAAGAAAAAAATTTTAATCGTAGCACCTCATACTTCTTCAATGGATTTTCCGATCGGTGTTCTTATCAAGTTTTGGTTGAAAATAGAAGCTACTTTTTACGCTAAACAAGAATTGTTTAAAGGAATAACCGGATGGGCGTTAAGACAACTCGGAGGAAGAGCTGTGGATCGTTCTAAAAACAATAACCTGGTCGGTCAGGCAGTAGCGGATTTTATGACAAGAGAAAAACATACTATATTAATTACCCCTGAAGGCACTAGAAAAAAAGTTAATAATTTCAAAACCGGATTTTACTATATCGCTCTTGAAGCTAAAGTGCCTATCGTCCCAATAGCCTTTGATTATTCTCAAAAGACAGTCAAAATATTTCCCACATACTATATTAAAGGTGAAGGGATAAGGGAAATTGAAAAAATTCGAATGTTATTCAAAGGGATTCCAGGAAAAAGTCCTGAGAATAGTATTACCTGATTATATTAACCTCATGTACAATACAGAAAAACAGAAGCTATATTTTGACTATAGCAAGAAATACCTTGACAACCAGGCAACAGCCCTGGATATTGATGAGCTAAGAGATATACTTCGATACCACGAATGGAGATACAGCATAAAGAATGACCCTGTAATAGCTGATTATGAATATGACTCCTTATATAAACAATTGGAGGCGCTCGAGGCTAGTCATCCTGAATTGATCACGCCAGATTCCCCAACCCAACGTATTAGCAGTGATCTGTCTGAAGATTTTCCCGCCATTGCTCATTTGGTCCCAATGCTGTCTCTTGATAATTCTTATAATGCGGAAGATCTCAGAAAATTTGATGAGCAAGTACGAAAATTAGCAGAACTCCCTCCTGAATATCCTATAGAATATTGCTTAGAACCAAAATTTGATGGAGGTAGTGTGGCTATCGTCTATGAAAATGACATCTTTAGTAGGGCAGCAACAAGAGGTAATGGTACTCTTGGCGAAGATATCACACTGAATGTCAAGACTTTACCTTCGATCCCCCTTCGGGTACCTTTTTCAGACGTGGGTATACACATTGCTGAATTAAGAGGAGAAGCAGTTATAAGAAAGGACAAATTTGATGAACTCAATCAAGAACGTGAGGCCGAAGGCTTGCAAGTATTTGCTAATCCGCGAAACTCTGCCGCCGGTGGTTTGAGAATGAAGAAACCGACTGATACCCGGGACCGTGAGATAGAAATATTTTTATACCAATTAGGTTATGCTACTGACCGTCTGGGTACAGATATGTTAGCAACCATTAATACACACAACCAGCAAATTCAACTACTTAGTGACTTGGGTTTTAAATTAGAAGACCCTAAAGAATTGGTTTGTGCAGACATTGAAGAAGTTAGTCGGAAAGTAAAGGAATGGGAAAATAAAAGAGAGGCCTACCCCTATGAAATAGATGGTATGGTTGTCAAAGTTAACAGTAGAGACATTCAAGAAAAATGCGGCTATACACAACATCATCCCAAATGGGCCATCGCTTATAAATTCAAAGCAAAACAGGCAACGACAATATTATTAAATGTTGAATATCAGGTTGGGAAAATTGGGTCTATAACACCAGTAGCTAAAGTGGAGCCTACGCACTTAGCAGGGGTAACAGTATCATCCATTTCATTACATAATGAAGATTTCATCACTTCAAAGGACCTTCGTATTGGTGATAAAATAATAATCGAAAGAGCCGGTGATGTTATACCATATGTGGTCAAGTCGCTGCCGGATCTTCGGGATGGTTCAGAGGTGCCTATTAAATTTCCAAGAATCTGCCCATTTAGTGAATCTGAAGAAGTTGAATTAATAAAGGGGGAAGGCGAAGCAGCCTGGAGATGCACTAATTGTATATGCGGCAGACAAGATTTACAAAAGATCATATTTCATGTATCCAAGGATGCTATGGATATTGACGGATTTGGAAAATCTTATGTAGAAAGATTTTTCGAATTAGGGTGGATAAAAGACATCAGTGATGTCTATAATCTTGATTTTGACGAAATATCCAAATTAGAAGGGTTTGGTGCCCGGTCGGCAGAAAACTTGCAAGCATCAATAGAGAAAGCAAAAAGTAATCCACTTGCCAGGTTACTCCACAGTCTTAGCATTCACCATTTAGGTAAAAAAGCTTCCAAACTGATAGCAAGAGAAATAAAAAATATTTTTGATTTGATAGATTGGAAAACTGAAGATTTTCTTGAAATTAAAGATATCGGACCAGTAGTTGCACAAAATGTCCAGGACTTTTTTTCTGTCGAACGAAATGTTGCATTGCTAAAAAGACTTGAAGAACGAGGTGTAAATGTACAGCAGACTGAATCTGACAAACTCAAAGAAATAGCTACCGATGCGCCGTTTATAGGGAAGACAATATTATTTACTGGATCTCTACAACAGATGACAAGAAATCAAGCCAAAGAAATGGCAGAATCTCTGGGCGCTAAAAATATTAGTGCAGTAAGCCGCAACCTTGACATCCTGGTTGTTGGGGAAAATGCCGGATCAAAATTAAAAAAAGCGCAAGATTTAGGTACTGTTCAAATTATGAGTGAGTCAGAATTCTTAGCTTTGGCTGATTGATAGTTAATATCATATTATTGTCGTCATTTATTTAACCATTACAATCATCATTGCATGAAGAAGGAAACCATATCCATTCATGGTGGATATCAGTCTGAACCGACTACTAAATCTGTAGCGGTTCCAATTTATCAAACAGTCGCTTACGAATTTGATAATGCTCAGCATGGGGCAGATTTATTCAACCTGGCAGTTCCGGGGAATATATATTCCAGGATCATGAATCCGACTGTCGATGTATTAGAGCAAAGAGTCGCAGCCCTGGAAGGAGGTATTGCAGCCCTGGCCGTAAGTGCAGGGAGTGCCGCCATTAATTATTCAATTCTCAACATTGCTGAAAAGGGAGATAATATAGTGTCTGTCCCAATGTTATATGGAGGATCATATACGCTATTCAAACACATGCTGCCAAAGCAAGGTATCGATGTGAGATTCGCAGAAAGTGATGACGCAAAGGATATCAACAAGCTGATCAACAAACGAACAAAAGCTGTCTTTTGTGAAACAATAGGAAATCCGGCCGGGAATATTCCTGATTTGGAGAAAATTGCAAAAGTAGCCCATAAGAAGGGTGTGCCTTTGATCGTAGATAATACAGTTGCCACCCCTATGTTGATCAGACCTATTGACTATGGAGCAGATATAGTGGTGCATTCACTAACCAAGTATATGGGAGGTCATGGCACAACGTTAGGAGGGATTATAGTTGATTCTGGAAAGTTTCCATGGACAGAACATACAGAAAGATTCCCTATGTTTCATGAACCAGAGCCTTCCTATCACGGTGTCGTATACAATGATGCTTTTGAGGCGGCAGCTTATATCGGACGGGCGCGAACTGTTCCGTTGAGAAATACTGGCTCTTGCCTTTCACCATTCAATGCATTTTTGATTCTTCAGGGAATTGAAACACTCGCTTTGCGCATGGAGCGACATTGTGAAAATGCCCTGGCAGTCGCGAATTACCTGGAAGATCATCCACAAGTGGATTGGGTAAGTTATGGCGGTTTAAAAA
This sequence comes from Saprospiraceae bacterium, assembly GCA_029262975.1. Lineage (GTDB taxonomy): Bacteria > Bacteroidota > Bacteroidia > Chitinophagales > Saprospiraceae > JAJRXG01. Next base: position 1,559 of record JAJCYJ010000260.1, on the reverse strand, counting down.
GCAGCCCTTATTACAGGTTAGCGCGAAAATACACAGGAGGGACGCCAGCGTCCTTGCTGACTTTTGGTATCAAGGGAGGTTATGATAAGGCCGTTAAATTTTATGACGAACTTCAAATATTTAAACGCCTTGTAAATATTGGAGACGCTAAATCTCTGGCTTGTCATCCGGCTTCTACGACCCACAGACAGTTATCAGAACAAGAATTAGCAGGTGCAGGAGTCACCCAGGATATGATCAGACTCTGTGTTGGGATTGAGCATATTGACGATATCATTGCTGATCTTGATCAGGCATTTCAAAAAGCGAAATAATGAGTAAAGGGTAATAAATATGGCAAATCTGTATCTGTTACCCTCTTTTCTCGCTCCTGATGGTAAGACCCATATACCATCAGTTGCCCGGGACAGAACAAAAGACCTGAGAATATTTGTAGTCGAGCGAATCAGAAGTGCGCGCAGATATATTAAAGCGATCCATCCTGACTTTCCTATAAATGATGCTCTATTTATAGAACTTGACAAGCATAATTTAGCTTCATCCCTTCGAGCTGTAAAAAGTGCCTTGGAAGAAAATCAGGATATAGGTTTGATGAGTGAAGCTGGCACACCTTGTATTGCTGATCCCGGGGCTCAGGTGGTGAATATGGCCAGGTCAGCTGGGTATATTATCAAGCCCCTTACAGGCCCTTCTTCCATTATTCTTGGTTTAATGGCTTCTGGTATGAATGGTCAGAAATTTACATTTCATGGTTATTTGCCGATTAAGGAAGCAGAACTTAATAGCAAATTAAGAGAACTTTCAGTTAAGATATTGAAAGATAAAAGCACCCAAATTTTCATTGAGACGCCCTATCGTAACAACAAGATATTAGAAAGAATTATCAAAACAGTGGACAATCGAATCTACCTCTCGGTATCTACTAACCTGACAAGCTCGGAAGAAAATATAACGACCAAACCGATAAGTAAATGGTCTGTTGGGGCCTTAGCTAAAATCCCCGCTATATTTTGTTTAGGTCAATTAGAAAAATGACAATGAGCATAATTTACTTAGTCTGATCTCAGAGATCCAAAGTTTGAAACATTATTTTCAGGATATAAAGGCCCCGTTTTCGTAGTAGCCAAATGTTGCGGTTGCAGCGCTCATATCAGGAGTGTTAAGCGTTCATGAAATAAGAAGTATGTCATTTTGATTTATGGTTATTATAATTATCTAATCAAGATGAAATGTCTGAACGGATTGATTGAATTTTAGGTTAATAATATGAGACCGAAGCATTGACCAGAACACTTATTTATGCTGACTAAATCGGATTTTATAGCACTTGGAGAAATTTTTGGACAAGAGTTATCTCTTGCATCCAAAGAAGAATTCAAGGATCACGACCAACTTTTAGAAGCTATAGAAATGCGGGTAGGTGAATTGATGGAAAGGGATCCTGCCTTGTTATTTAGTTATTTGTATCGACTGGACGTGTCAGAACAAAAAGTGAGAAATATATTAAATGCAAAAGAGGGTATTAAAACGATTACAGAGCTGGCTAAATTAATTTTAGA
>JAJCYJ010000259.1 GCA_029262975.1 Saprospiraceae bacterium | reverse complement strand
AACAGTCGAAGGAGCAACATATAATTGATCGGCTACTTCTTTGACAGTGAGTCCCTGAGCAAGCTTTCGTACAATTGTAATTTCTCGTGGTGTAAGGTTCATTATGGTATTTTTTAGTATTTACAAATATTTTATAAAATTGTATGAGCTGTAAATTGCAACTGTTTTTCTAGTTATAAAATTACAATTAAAAAGGTGTACAGGGGGAGGCATCAGCCTCAAAACTTACCCCGGATTCTATGCTATAACCAATATTTAAAACGATGGATTCAGGTGCCTGAAAAATGTAATTATTGAATGCAGCAGAAAGGGTGGCATCAGAAGTGATGGATTGTGTCGCCCTATAAATATTATCCCCGGATGAATCAATGAGTTGATCTGTTACATTTATAGTGACTTGACTACAATCGTTATTAATCGTGGGCTCACCTCCGAAGTTTAGCAACTGTCCAAATATTTCAATTTCCTCATCGACTAATGGAGGTGTATTATCATCGGCCCTAAAGACAGCTAAATATTCATTACTGGTCGAATTAAAAGCGCCATGAGGGAGAGATGCATCAAAGTTCAGATCCCCAATCGGTCCTACACTAGTAATTCGTTGGTCATTAATGCCAAGTTCTGTACCATTCTTATCTACCCGTTGAACAAATATTTCTATTTCGCGATCTACCTGACCATCAATATTATCTTCGGCCTGGAATATGATTAAGTACTCATCTAAGACTGTATTATAAATTGCAATAGGTTCTCCGGCTTCAAATTCATTCCCGGCCATCTGTGGGTCATCTCCGGCTACGTCACTATACCTCAAGTCATTTGCAAACTTCCTGGTCCCATCCGGATTCAGGATCATTCCATAAACCTCCTTCGCTAATTGAAAAATAAACCCACCAACATCAACTTCTTCATCCTGACCTTGCCATGCGACTAAATATTCATTGTCATCCGGATTGTGTGCAATTGAGGGATCTGCAACATCATATTGACAGTTTCCATCTGTGAAATTCTTGCTAATTCTAAAATCATTGGTACCGACTTCAGCTCCTGCGGCACTTACTCTTTGCCCAAATATTTCTTCATCACAGGTATTATTTAGAGGAGGAATAGGATCCAGGTGCCCCCTCCAAGTGACCATATATTCATTGTCAATTGAATTATAAGCCACATCAGGATCCATCGCATCTGTGCTATGATCACCATCTACGCCATCATCGCTTATTCTAAAATCATTAGTTCCAATTTCGACACCTAGAGCATTCAACAACTGTCCATATATTTCAAATTCATTATTGACCAATACTCCTGAATCATCATCACCTGTCCAGACCACGAGGTATTGATTGTCTGTGGTATTGTGGGCCACCTCACAAGAGAATGCGGCAAAAGTGGCATTTCCATCAGGACCCATATCACTGATTCTTATTTGATTGCCTATTTTGTTTCCGCTACTGTCTAATCGTATTACATATATTTCAGATTCATTATTGATTAATGCTCCTGTGTCATCATCAGCTGACCAGACCACGAGGTATTCATTGTCGATGACATTATATACAACCGCAGGAACTGATGCATCAAATTCGGCATCACCATCTGGACCCATTTCCGAGATGCGAAACATAGTGTCTATATAGCTCCCGTCTGCCGCTAGTAAACTTCCAAATATTTCACCCTCTCCTTCTACCAGGTTGTCCGTATCGTCATCACCTGACCAGACTACTAAATATTGATTGTTTTTACTGTTGTATGCAACCTTTGTATTTGCCCCATCAAAGTTGGGATCGCCATCCGGTCCCATGAGTGAGATCCGAAAGTCATCTATGCCTATTTCTGTCAATTGTGCACATAACTCATATGTACAACTGCATAAAACCACGAGAAATAGACAGCTTTTAATTAGAATAGCATGAAATAATCTTTTAGATAATGATTGTAAAGACATAACGGACCTTTTGTAATTCATTTTAATTGATTCTAATTATATTTAAAAGTTTGTCGGAGGTTGCTGCCTCCGACCGCAATTATTCGACCAGTAAATGCATTTCCTTAAATGACTAAATGAATGACTGATTGTTGCCATAAAGATGTGCTCATGCGCATGCATAGGGTTAATACAATTAGGCCATAATGCAACACAAATAGGACATTTGGACGGTATTAACGGGGTATAAATGAATTAGTGCATGCCAGATATGAGATTTCTGTTTACGCTTATACTTACTTTTTCTTGCATAGCTCTGGATGCATTAGATGCCGTGAATTTTCATTGGGGTCAGCATAATATTGAAGATCAGAACACCCCTTATTATCAAGAGGTAAAGGCATATTATGACCGATGCTACGAGTATTATCTCGCAGAACAGCATGATCGTGTAGTGATGCATGCTGATATGGGCATTGCATTGGCGCGCCAGCATGATCTGAAATTTTTAGAAGCGCTTCTATTGGAGGAAAAGGCACTTTCTCTGGAGTTTCTTGATATCGACAAATCTATTGAAGTTTATCTTGAAGCGCTTGAGGCTTATAAAAATGCTGGACGAGGGGATTGGATTGATGAAGTGAAATTTGAAGGTGTAGGTAATGCCCATACAATACTCATACGCATGTATGCCCGAAGAGGCGAGATGGCAAAAGCCATGCAGCACTATGACAGCATAGAAAGAATCGTACAAGAGGATCAATATTATACCCGAAAAGCGATGTTTGAGTCGATGGCTTTCGCCCAGGCCTTTGCAGGCGACTATAGAGAAGCAATTGGGTATTTCAAAAGATCTATTGCTTTAAGCGCAAAAGCCGAGAAAGCCAGTGGGGAGATTGTACGAGGACTGGAAGAAAATTATGCACTCATTGGTAGCTACTTTCTTAAATTAAATCAATTGGATTCTGCTGTTCATTATATACAGTCAGCCCAGAATATTTCAAAAGATGCGCAGCGATCACGTATTCGTGGCAGGGCCATGGTGTCCAGGATTGCTGGTGATGTCCATCTTGCTTTAAATGAAATAGATGTGGCACAAGGTCTATTAAAGGAAGCTTATAGTGAATATCATCGCATGAATGACCCTGCGGAACTCGCCCGGACTGCTGCTGGTTTGGCCACCTGTTATCTGAAACAGAACGAATATGAGTTAGCTACTGAGATGGCTGCAGAAGCATATGAATCTGGCATAAAAAGTAGCGATCTGGAAGCACTACAACAAAGTTTAACAAGTCTTAAAAATGTATACCTGGCTGTGAATAGAAGGACTGAAGCTTTCGACGCAATGATATCATTGATGGATGTTAATCAAGAACTTCAGAGTCGTCAAAATAACATGCTATCCGAAGCCTTTGCAAAGAAATTTGAAAGCTCAGAAAAGCAAAATGAGATTGACATTCAAAAAATTCAAATATCTCAACAGAAGACAATCATCTGGTCTGCTTCGCTAATTGCTCTTCTTTTAATGTTCCTGGCCTTCTTCATTTATAGAACTGCACGTCATCGGAAGTTGGCCAATAAATTCTTAGAAAAACAAAGAGATCAATTACGGGAATTGGATCAAGCCAAGTCACGTTTCTTTGCCAATATTTCGCATGAATTAAAGACGCCACTTACACTGTTACTGGCACCTCTGGAGAATGCTATAGAGAAGGGTGGAAGAAATAATGTGCATAAAGATTTGGAATTGGCACATCGCAGTGGTCAAAAAATATTAGAGCTGGTAAACGAAATTATGGATTTGTCCAAATTAGAAAATGGACAATTGACGCTTAATATAACAACTGTAAATCTGTACCGATTGCTCAATAGGATAGTAGGAGCGTTCCATTCATTTAGTGTAATTAAAAAAGTCCATTTGAAGATGGAATACAATCTTCCAAAAAATGCAAAAGTTGAGATTGACGCCAATAAATTCGAAAAAATTATCAACAATCTTATCTCTAATGCCATCAAATTCACTCCGGTAAATGGTGAAGTGAATATAATAGTCGCTCAATTAGAAGACGATGGAGATCAGACGGTAATCTTTAAGATTAAGGATTCGGGAGAAGGTATCTCTGCGACAGATCAACATAAGATATTCGAACGATATCACCAGGGTCAGAACGGCGTATCCATTCAAGGTGGTACCGGAATAGGTCTTGCTTTGGTCTCGGAATTAACTCGACTAATGAATGGGAATGTATCAGTAGAAAGTGAACCCGGTGAGGGGAGTACATTTAGCATCCAACTTCCATTGCATATTACTTTAGAAGAGGATGAAGGCGAACATGACAGGGAGGTGCTCATAGCCAGGCCAGAAGATACTTCATATACTTCGCGAAAGCTGAATGACCATTTGCCTAATATTCTAATTATAGAAGATAATTTGGAAATGAGTGACTTTTTAAGTGACATACTTTCGCCACTATATCAATGTACGGTTGCTTTCAATGGGCAGGAAGGATTATCAATGATGGCCAAAGATCAATTCGACTGCATTACCTGTGACATTATGATGCCAGAAATGGATGGTTTTCAATTTATAGAATCATTGAGAAAGAAAGAGCTGCACCAAAGAACGCCTGTTTTAATGTTGACGGCAAGGTCATTAGAAGAAGACAAAATAAAAGGTTTTGCGCTCGGTGTTGACGATTACGTGACCAAACCTTTTGTCAAGTCTGAATTGATCGCAAGATTAAACGCTTTAATTGCGAACAAGAAATCACGAGAGGCCTGGATGGCGACAGAAAATGCTCAAGGTGAAAAAATTGAAACAGCAGAAGAAACCCAATTAAAAAGAGCTGAATCTATCATAATTCAACACCTTGGTGATGAATCTTTTAAGGTGGACGAATTGGCGAGATTAATGAATTATAGTCAGCGTCAACTTACCAGGATAATCAGAAAACTTTCTGGGTTATCTCCTAATAATCTGATCAGAGAAATTCGATTGCAAAAGGCATACAAGTTGATTTCTTCCAGACAATTTGCCACTATTGCGGAAGTCAGACACGAAGTAGGATTTCAAAATGCCTCTTACTTTTCGAAAGTATTCAAGCAGCGTTTTGGGGTGTTACCTGGGGAGGTAATGTAAGGGTTCATTTTACTTCCGTCACATTTCGACAATACCGCGAGCCTAATTTCTTGATTTCTGCAAAAATATTCTTGGAGTATTCAAATCAATAGCGAGTCAAGTACAAGACTTGGTGTGGATTCTGAAAAGTTTTACATTTCTGAAAGAATTAGACTTTGATCTTTTATCACATTTGAGTGGTCAATCCTTTAGAAGCGCCAAGTATTTCAAAAATAGAATTATAGTTTTGGGCAAGAAATCGGGCCTATCCTGAGCCGTTGAAATTTTTGATATTCGATATTTAGTTACAGTTTTATTTAGAAAGTCCAGGTGTTATTTTTGTAGCTTTATTTCTGGCAGCAAACAAATATAGATAGAAGTCAAAAATTTAAGGTATGAAAGAATTAGTGAACAGACTGATCAATTCATATCGGTCACCGAAAGAAAAAGCCCATCCACCTATAAGTTTTCCTGACTCATCGAAGAATAAAATATCTAAATCTCTTCCACACTAATATTGTTTTGAAAATCAAGTAAATGACCAATTGGGTCACAGAAGAAATAATATTTGTTACACTAAAATTGATACAATTATGAAAAAGAACTTAATAATTCCAGCATGTATCGCATTGTTTGTGACACTAGGGACTTTAGGAATCACTCGGTTATTTCAATCACCCTCGACTAATACAGTAAAAATAGAACACGTTAATAGTGCCCAAGCTCATCCTGCTGTAATGACCAAGATTGAAAAAGGGAACATTGGCGCATTGGATTTTACAGAGACTTCGGCCAAGGTTCTTGAGACTGTAGTACATATTAAATCTACTCAAACCTCGGAATTACGGGGTCGAAACAATGAAAAGCCTTATTATGAAAAGCGATTACCAGATCCGTTTCAAGATCTTTTTGGAGATCGTGGGAATGATTTCTTTGGGCCATATTTTCATTTTGAAAATCCAAATGAGGGTAATGGACCCCAAATTAGGATAGGGACAGGATCCGGTGTCATTCTTAATGAAAAGGGTTATATCGTTACAAATAATCACGTTGTGGCCAATGCTGATGACATCGAAGTTACACTTCACGACAATCGTATATTTAAGGCTGTTGTATTAGGTACGGATCCGGCTACAGACCTGGCTCTTATTCAAATAAAGGCCGAAGATCTCCCTGCTTTACCCCTTGTTGATAGTGACGAAATCAAAGTTGGAGAGTGGGTTCTGGCCGTAGGCAATCCATTGGGATTGAACTCGACTGTAACAGCAGGTATCGTAAGTGCTACTGGACGAAACATAAATATATTGAAGGAGCAATTTGCGGTAGAATCCTTTATTCAAACAGACGCCGCAATAAATCCCGGAAACAGTGGTGGTGCATTGGTAAACTTACAAGGGGGATTAGTGGGTATAAATACTGCAATAGCCAGTCCAACAGGAAGTTATGCGGGATACGGCTTTGCTATTCCAGCTAACATTGTAAATAAAGTCATAGACGACTTGCTGACTTATGGAAGTGTCCAACGTGGCGTACTTGGTGTGATGATCCGATCTGTAGATGGTAATTGGGCAAAAGAAAAGGGTTTAGACATTAATACTGGTGCCTACATTGATACTGTACTTGAAAATAGTGCAGCAGCTAACGCCGGTCTTAGGTCGGGCGATGTGATAATCGAAATAGATGGTACTAATATTAAAACTTCACCAGAACTTCAAGCCGAAATTGCCCAGCATCATCCGTCAGATGTTGTAAAGGTGAGAGTGAATAGAAAGGGAAGAGAGGAAGAGTTTGATGTTACTCTTTTGTCTCGTGAAAACAATACCACTGTTCTCAAAAAGGAGGATCGGAAAATCTTGAATATACTTGGAATAGAAGTAGATAATATCGATTCTGATCTTGCAAAAAAGTTAGAAATCAAAGGGGGAGTAAAAGTGACCCGGCTTAATCCTGGTATATTAAAACTACGTACCCAGATAAAACCAGGTTTTATAATTACGCATGTTGACGAACAAGAAATAAAAAATATTGATGACTTTATAAAAGTCATCTCTAAGAAAAAAGGTGGTGTAATGATGGAAGGTATGTATGAAAATATTCCTGGAGCCTATTACTACGCCTTTGGAATTGATTCATAAAATTAAATATAACCGGAAGGGAACAACTTTATTAAATGTTGCTCCCTTCCTTATCATTGATAAATACGGCTCGAATCGCTAATCATATATTTATGAACAACAGAATAATTCTGGTACTCAGTGGGGGAGGAGTTAAAGGAGTTGCTCATATTACGCTGATAGAAAAGCTCCTAGAATGGAAGAATTATAGCCACTCAAAATCAGAAACTAGTGTGAGGGTCGTGGTTGCACCTCTGTATGTATCAGGATTGACTACGACCCCAATGCTCCAATTTTTCAAACCAACTCCGCTTTTTAAAATCTCATATTTGAATCCTGGCAAATCGGATTCTTTTGATTTGTCAAAATATGCTCGCATATTCAATGGGTTCGTTCCATTAAACTTTGAAGATATTATGACACCTATATTTGTGGCTGTTTTCAAATTACAAAAAGTCTGTATCGAGTATTTTAATAATGGATCACTGATTGAATCATTTCTTGCCTCATGTGCTATCCTCCCGATTTACTCTCCCGTATTGATTAGGAATGCATTATATACTGATGGTGGGATTATTGACAATTTTCCAATTGCTCCTCTCAGATTTAGCGCCAATCGTTTTATTGTCAGCTATGTTGTTGGGCATTATAAAAAGGAGGAAAATTACCTCAATACAATATTAAAAGGGACAAATCATGCTAGTTCATTATTGCTCCATGTAGCAAATTTTGATAAGTTGAGCCAGGTTGATATCCCGATAAATTTTCCGCTTGGAAATTATGATTTGTTCAATACAGCTTCTACAAATGGAATTCACAATAGTACATTGGGATACTTAAATGGTCAAGAGTTAAAAAATTCTGGATATTTTAAGAAATCATCTACGTATGGCATCGCTATATAAATCAATTTTGTGATAGAAAGAAAATTTAAATCCGGTGATCTTGTTAGACATAAGTTAGGGGGCCCTATCATGGAAATCGTAGTCTATATTATTGATCGGGAATCAAATAAAGACGAATCATTAAACCGTGAAGACGTTATTTGCCATTGGTTTGACAAGGAAGGTAAAATATTCACCACTCTTGATCAACGTCTATTAATTAAATTTGATTTGCTTAATCTGTTTAGGTCTCAAGAGGAAAAAGGAGTAATATGAGTTTTTATAAGACCCTCATGAATATATTGTTTTCGTTAGCGATGGGTTGCTTGACCATTGCAATAGTGACACTGATATTAGGACAATCAAACATTTACCAAAACAACCCTATTGCCTTAATTATATTTATTCTTTTATTTTGGATTTGGTTATCATATCCAGATTTACGGAAATTGAACTGACAGGTGATGATGTAATCTCAATGTCGTTCTTACCTATATTTTGCTCGAAACAACTATGGCTTACCGACAATTGGCAGAATCTCTGATTTGAATTTGTCAATAGCCAAATTGACGAGATTGTTTAACTGTTCATGTAATCTTACTAAAACTTCAGTATCAGCATTTTCTTTCGCCTGTTCCTCTATCGCTTCAAGTATTGGTTGAAAATTACTTTGCAATCCAACATATCCTACTGTCGATTTTAGACTATGAGCTATTTCAGCTATTTTTTTATTATCTCCTTGTTTAAGGCAATTGCCCATGGCAAACACTTCTTTTGGCGCTTGGTCTATAAACAAATTGAGCATCTTATCGAGATATTTCCTTTTTCCATGTGAGGAAGAAAAAAGATAATTGTAATCAATGAAAAGTTCATCAGGACTTTTAGAAGAAGCTTTTGTTCTTCTAAAAATTGGAGCAGGATCCTGACTGGATTGAACAATTTTTTTATTTGAAGGAGCCAACTCTGCTATTAGATTTAAGAGATTATCTTCTTTTATCGGTTTAGATATATAGTCATTCATTCCAGCATTAAGTGCCTTTTCACGCTCACCAGCAAAGGCATGTGCAGTCATTGCTACTATTGGTGTAGTAATATGCATGTTATCCCGAATGTATTCTGTCGTGCTGTATCCATCCATCTCTGGCATTTGTATATCCATTAAGATGATATCATAAGAGTTGTTTTCGAGTAATTGAATTGCCACTTTCCCATTTTCCGCCATGTCAAACTCTATTCCTTCGTCAGACAAAAGCATTCCAACAATTCGCTGATTCATTAAATTATCTTCTGCTACGAGAACTTTAATATCTTCAAAATTATATTTCATTAAGACAAGTTCTCGCGATGGTTTGGGCATGCCTTGAATATCTGTTGTAATCTTATAAGGAATTTCGATTACAAATTGACTTCCTTGTCCAGCTGTGCTTTTGACCTTGATTCTTCCATCTTGCAGATTCACTAATTCCTTAACGATATAAAGACCTAGTCCGGATCCACCATAAATTCTTGTAACCTTCGGGTCAGCCTGTTCAAATCTATCGAATATATGTGGTAATTTGGACTCAGGTATTCCAACTCCTGAATCCTTTATCGTTATTTGTAACGTGAAATTTTGATCGTGCCTATCCTTGATTACGGGATAAACATCTATTCCTCCATGCTCGGTGAACTTTATGGCGTTTGCAATTAGATTAATGAGAACCTGAGTAAGACGTATCGGATCACCCAGAAGAAATTCAGGCAAGTCATTGCCAGGATGTAATTTAAGGTAGATGTCTTTGTTTGCGACTTTCGGCTGAAACATACTATCAACAGAGTGTAGTAATCCAGGTAAGCTAAAGGGTACTTCTTCGATACGCATCATACCTGATTCAATTTTAGAGGCGTCGAGTATATCATTTACGATCCGCAAAAGGCTTTCGCTGGCCAATTCTATGGATTGTACATAATCACTCTGAATTTCGGTCAGTTTCTCTTTCCCAATGCGATTCGTAAATCCAATTATACTTTGTAGCGGAGTCCGGATTTCATGACTCATATTAGCTAAAAACTGCTCTTTAATATTCGCATTGTGAACAACCTGCTCCTTAGAAAGTATCAGGTTCTCCTCTAAAATCATTCTTTTTTTAATGCTACGCAGTAAGGTTATTAAAGCAAATACCAGAAAACTAAAACCAAGGAAATAGGCTATATTATTGATGTACAATATTTTGGATCTTTGTCGAAGCATGGATTCGAAATTATTTGTAAAATCCAAGTCATGATCTCTGTAAAATTGGTCATAAGCATCACGAAAATTAGAGCTTATAACATTATTTTGGTGGAACATGCTGACAAGTGAAGACGCATCACCGTTTTTATAATTGCTAAGAATGAGAGAATTGAATTCAATTTTTTGCTGGACAGCATTATCTAATTCCCAATAGGAAGAATCTGATTCTTCAACCTTTGACTTTATACTCCCAAGTTCAGCATAAATCTCCTTCCTAAATTTATCTAAATCCTGGATATTATTGTTTCCTCCTGTGAGGATTAGCATTTGAAGTCGATTGTCAAGACTAATGAGGTGTTTTTCAATATTCTTTAATCCATTTTCAAGTATAATGGAGCGTTCAAGTTGAAACTCAAACATCGAGCTCTCCTGAATACTCTTTTGAGAAAGAAAGTGAATTCCACTTGTAAGAACAAGTCCAATTATCAAGGTTATTAACACCCATTTTTCTCGTCTCCAATTGGTACTCTCAAAGAAGTTATTCCAAAACATGAAGTTTAACTTAAAGCAAATTTAATTTTTCCATTAGATCATTTTTAAGACTTTCACTAATTGGAATGATTTGATTTCCGACGGCGATCGAATGATCTTCAATATTATCGATATGGTCAATATTAATAATGAAAGAACGATGGACACGAACAAACTTGCGCTCAGGCAGGCTTTTTAACATTGACTTCATTGTTTTGCTGACCATCAGTTTACCTTGAGCACTAAAGACCCTGACATAATCCCCCATTGCTTGCAGATGTGTTATCTCTTCAATTATCACCTTATTCCATCGACCATCAGCCTTTATAAAAAGAGCCTTATCACTCTCTTTTTTTAACCAGCGACTTTCATATATTTTTTGTGCAAAATTAACCGCGGATAAAAATCTTGAAAAAGATACAGGCTTTACTAAATAATCGACGACATGCTTTTCAAAAGCTTCCAGGGCATAATCCTTTTTTGCCGATACAACTATAATCAAGGGAGGATTTTCTAATCCATCAATTAATTCCAAGCCATTGATATCCGGCATTTCTATATCTAAAAAAAGTAAGTCTACCTTCGTTGATGAAACATAATTAACTGCATCAATAGCGTTATCAAATTCTTTATTTAGATGTAGTATATCTACTCTCTCTACTAATTGCTTCATCGCTGCTAAAGCGGCTAGATTATCGTCAATTGTTATACAATCCATATGATTAACGTCATTTACTCGTAAGTGTTAGCTATCTGTAACTCTAAGTTTTTGAGTGTGTTTATCTCAAAAGTACAGGTATTCAACGAAGAATATTTTGTTTTCACCGAGAATCCTAATAATTGAAACCAATGTAAACGAAATTTGACATACTGAACGATTAAACATGAGAGAGGGAAGCATAAAAATTCAAACAAATAAAGAGTTAGGATCTTTAAAGGATAATCTATCTCAATCAGAAGCAAAGAAGATGAATTGCATCAATCCAGATCAATTGTATCAAGAGGGCAAAGACTGGTTGACAGAACTTGATTTGTGGATATGTGAATTAAACTTCTTGAATATTCTGCTGAGTAATAAGTTTACTGATTTTATTAATGTACACCACGTCATCCATGATACTAATCTCTATAATCGCCTTAACATTTTATCTGCAGATATAACTCGGACTCAAAAGCGAATTTTGCTACATGTAAAACGACAGATTCGATTATACAAATTTCACGAAAATATCAAAGAGATAGTGGTACTGCGAGAACAAAAAGCTATAGCTGATGCTATGAAAGTAATTGAATGCTCTTTTTGGATTTTAAAAAAGGAAATCTTCACCGAAGTAGAACGTATTTTGAAAGAAGGAAATATAGGGTAAGTAGTTAGCTTTTGCTAATAGTAAAATTAATTTATTCAATTTCATATATACTGATATGCATAATTTAGAGAAAAGAAAGAAAATTGAGAGTTTGTACTGGATAAGTAATTTTTCTGAGCCCTCCCCGGTGCAGATAAAGTTTTTAGCTATGTTTTATGCTGGTTCAGAAATAATGGAATTACTGAAATGAATCTTTTAAACGAAAATAAAACTTTCAAAAATGAAATGACTTCTCCAGGTTTTAATAATGAGAATTTTGAATTAATTGTCGACCAAGGATTGATAGAAACTGGAGTAGGCCCCCGGAAAAAATATAGGACAGAGATAATGATTATTCATCAATAAACTTCAATTACAAATGATACGAACGAACTTTTAACTTACCTGACAACATTTATTGGGAACAAATTGGCTCACTATATGTCGATAGGTTTCACAAAATAAATTTAGTCAAATTAGCATTGTGAACCCAAAACCGGAAACGAATTTATATTTCTTAAACACATTATGATAATCAGACTGGATAGTAGATCTTTCCTGTCTTTTATAAAAAATAATTAGATTATGAATAAAGGTAATATCTCATTTGAACTCAAATCCTGGAATGAAGCTTCTCTCATAGAGATTCATCATCAAACACATAAATGGCAATCAGAACTATCTTTCATAAAGGAAGAAATAGTTTTTATGCTTCATGTGATCAGCAAGTATTTTAACAAATTTGTTAGTACGAGACATATTGATGACACATTCTACGTAACCGAGAAGATAGAAATGTTAGAGAAAGATTTGGAGCAAATCAAAGAAGACATGGAAGAACATGAAAGGGATCTTGTAGATCTTTATGTAATCCCTGATGAAAAAGACGAAATTAAATATCGAGAAGCTCATGGAAATCTAGCAAAAGGACTCTATCATTTTTTAAAAAAATATAACAATCTTAAGAAAACATTCTTTTTAGAGGCAGAAGAAGTGCTTAGAGAAAACGAGCTGACATTGGATCAAGGGATAGACTTTATTCCTGAATGAGAAGACAGAATATTTATAATTGAGATTCTATATATGCCAAATGAAGCAATGTTCCTTTGTTACAGAATGATATGCTTATAATTTTATCCTAATGACTCAATATAATTTTGGATTCTAAAATACAACTAAAAGGTACTTAAGGATGAACTCAATAACATTTGACCGCATATTTTATAGCAACGATAAACTTCATGTGTAAGACATCATATAAATGATGAGGTTGGAAAATTGGCAGAAGTGGATATTGATATTAGTTGTAGTCCTGCTTATTTTATTATTTATACTATTGGATGAGCCAACGTTAAGATAAATTTCTAATTATTAACAATTAAAAAATGCATTTATGTTAGAGCAAATAAGAATATTTGAGGATAATACCCTTGCCGTAGAAGTAATTGGCGGATTTACAAAAACAGACGAAAAATTCTGTCAAAAACTGTTCGAGAAAAAATTAAAGGAGGGTTATGTGCAAGTAAATATATTAGTAAAACTTGATGAAATGAAAATCAAGCATACCAGCGCAAAGGCTTTTATGGAGGATGCCATCTATGCTTTTAGGAATTATAAGAAAATCGGCCACCTCGCCATAGTTGCTCATTCTAATATAATGAAAGCCCTGGTGCCAATTGACAATCTTTTCTTTCAAAGAGCAAGTAAAGGTAGATACGAACGATATTTTGATGTTTCTCAAATGGATGAAGCCATAAAGTTTGTAAGTGAAAAGAAAAAATGAATCAATGAGATGAGTTAATTTTCTCACAGCTCCTTTTGACGGAGCTGAGTCACCCTATACATGCAATTTATTATTTTCTAAAGGAAAATAATATCAAAACAAAAAGATGAGCTTTGGTGAAGTGCTTGAGTCAAAGAGTTATAGTTGTAATGCAGCATATAGCAGCATATAACAATGCTCGTCTTGTTCATATGATCATGTATGCACAATTGATAATGTCGATTATGGATAACATGCTTTATTCGAATAAGTGCAGAGCAACAAATGAAATTTCCCGCGGAATTCAAATGTTACACAAATTAGATTATTAACAATTACTCAATATTTATCAATTATAATAATCACAATTATGAAAAATATAATTTTTCTATCTCTGGCAACCTCCCTTTTTGTCTCTTGCCAGAATACACCGAAAAATGATGTTACAGTTATAGACGAGGAGATTATAGAGGAATTGCCCAGTTTTTCTGAAATTGATTTTACTGAAGCGTTAACAGATTATAAATCAGGGAAATTCAAAGAAGCCGCGCAACACATCGAATCCGCCATCAGAGACATAGAGACAGAGAGTGCAGCATTGTCTAGAGATGCAAAGGACCAGGTCGATAAATCCATTATTACACTTAAAAGTATTGAATCCAAAATTAAAAAAGGTGAAATTGCAGATATAGACCAAATGGAAAAGGCCTTCCTCCAGATAGAAACATCACTAGCACACGACTATATGTTTATCAGTAGTATTTACGCTATAGGACAACCGAAAAAGGCCAGAAAAAATTTGGAGAAAGCAGTCAGAAGAATGGAATATGCTTCGAAAAAATTGAAGGGGAAATCACAGGAAGAATCTCTGGAATTGTTAATGAAGGGAAATGATTTGTTAAGTGATAATCTTGAGATTTCAGAACAATGGGCTGAGAGAGCCAAGGGACTTGTAATGCAGATGAATATGTGGCGTGAAGCACATCGTTTGGAATTATTTCATACCACGAGTGGTTATTACCCCCACTATTATTTATAATTTCTTCATAGTTTAATCTGTCGAGTTCTGACTTTAGTTTTCTCACAGTATGGAGTATGTAAATTTTCCATACATTTTGATCTTTATACATCAGTCGGTATAGAGACATAAAGCATAGAACAATCAAAAACTGAAGGTATCATAGTGTTGTTGGATCTCTAATTATGTGCCTCTGTCATAAAAACATCAGACGCAGGGTAATATAGTTAATCCTGATTAACGAAGAGTAGTTGAATAGCTCGGTTTTGTTCTTGTGACAATCAACTTAGTTTATCTCTGATTCACCGACTATTTTATGGCATTTAACGAATTTGAATTGTTTCAAGCATCGATTTGATTAATTTTGATTTGTAAAACAATTAATCATGTCAAGTGAGAACAAATATGAAGGTATATTGCCACTTCGCAAACCTGCTAGTAATTTTATTCTTCCTGGCATATCTAGTCATTGTGCTTTTTGGAAATAATCATGAAATTCCCTTAAACCTGATATTTTGGGATTTAGAGATTTCACTCCCAAATCTAATTCTGGGAATGATAGTATTAGGGGCAACAATTATGCTTATTGATATGCTTCTTTTAAAGAGAAAAGAAATAAATGCCAACATTGCGGGATGAAAGCTTTAGTTATATCGGGAGGTGGTAGTAAAGGAGCATATGCTGCGGGCGTTGCAAATTTTCTTATGAATGACTGCGGTCGACAATATGATTTATTCATCGGAACTTCTACAGGAAGTCTTTTGGCACCTCTCCTGGCTGCCAATGAATTAGATAAGGCTAAAAAAGCATTCACTGAAGTAAGACAAAGTGATATTTTTAAAATTTGCCCGTTTGTCATAAAAGAAAAACATGGCCATTATTATACTTCTATAAATCATTTTGGAATTATTCGATTGTTCATCAGGGGAGCTAAAACATTTGGTGACAGTTCTAATCTGAGAACTTATATACGTAAGTACATTTCTAAAGCAGATTTTCAAAAAATTAGAGATCAGGGGAAAAATGTGATCGCTACAGTTTCCAATCTGACTAATGAGTGTGTGGAATATAAATCATCAGATGAATATGAGTATGAGGAATTTTGCGATTGGGTTTGGGCTTCTGCGAATTTGTTACCTTTTATGAGTTTATATATGGATGATAACAAAGAATATGGTGATGGGGGTTTTGGAAATGTTATTCCTATTCAGAAGGCGATAAATGAAGGTGCTACGTGGATTGATGTAATTGCCCTTCGTCCAGAGAAAAAAATTAAAAATTCACCCCACGTTAAAAATGCATTTGGTCTTTTAAACAAAACATTTGATTTTATGCTTAATCAGATTGGACAGGATGATCTGATTATAGGAAACTTGCAAGCACTCCGTAATAATGTGAAGATCCATTTCTACCATACACCAAGAGTATTGTCTGAACAAACATTCATTTTTGATCCTCGTCAGTTGAAGGCTTGGTGGACCGAAGGTTATAATATGGCTAAGGTTACAACACCGTCAATTCAATGCATAGAATATAAGTCAATATGAAGTTAGAATCTAAGCCACAACGAAAACTTGGGGAGCTTGCCGCAACCTCTATATGTGGAAATGACATTAGTTCATCGTGTCTTTACGTTTCAGCGCTTGCGATTATATATGCAGGATCTTATGCATGGATATCCTTGTTAATTGTAGCGGGTGTATTATTTCTTTTTCGAAAAATATATGGTGAAGTGGTAGGTTCTATACCATTGAATGGAGGAGCTTATAATGCACTGCTCAATACGACAAGCAAATCAACAGCTTCGTTAGCAGCTACGTTAACCTTGCTCTCATATATGGCGACTGCAGTAATCTCAGGTAGTGAAGCAATGCACTATGTCCATAATTTGTGGAGTAATCTTTCGATTATTCCATCAACGGTGGCTTTGCTATTCCTTTTTCTATGCCTCACTATTTTAGGTATTAGGGAATCATCGAAAGTAGCTACAGCAATTTTCATTTTTCACTTAGTATCATTAGTTGTACTGGCCAGTTTTTGTGGTATTTATTTAATAGAGAACGGAATGGCCACATTTTATGCAAACCATGAATCTTCTTTAACAGAAAATATTCCCAAAGCCTTATTTTTTGGTTTTGCTGCAGCAATGCTTGGCATTTCAGGATTTGAAAGTTCTTCCAATTATGTTGAAGAACAAGAAAAAGGAGTTTTTCCAAAGACGCTGAGAAACATGTGGGTAGTAGTCAGTGTCGTTAATCCACTAATGGCTTTTCTTGCTCTTTCGATCATACCATTAGATCAGGTGGCACAAAACCAAGAAGCACTTCTGGCACATCTGGGTTATGAGGCGAGTGGAGCATGGCTTTCGGCCCTCATTTCTGTTGATGCGGCACTCGTCTTAAGTGGTGCCGTCTTAACTTCTTTTATTGGAGTAAGTGGCCTTCTGGAACGAATGACTCTTGATCGAATCTTGCCCAATATTCTGTTAAAAAAGAACCGCTTTGGATCTACTTACCTCATTGCAATTACCTTTTTCTTATTATGTATTTCTGTGCTCTTTATAACGAGTGGTGGCATATCTGCACTTGCGGGAGTATATGCAATATCATTCTTATTAGTCATGGCATTATTTGCAATTGGAAATATATTGTTAAAGATCAAGCGCAAAAGATTACCTCGCCCTGAACGTGCTTCTCCTATTGCAATTATCATCGCTTTTGTTGCAGTGATTACGGCTATAATAGGAAACGCCATATTAAATCCTCACTATCTCTTTATATTTCTTACTTATTTCGTCCCGGCATTTTTGTTTATAAGTATTATGCTTAATAGGACCAAAATTCTCTGGGGACTATTAGAGGTTATCAAATACTTTTTTGAACCAATTCGCAAATCAGTTCAAAATGCAAATAGACAGATTCTGAGTCTCATAAATGAAATAAATTCTCAGGAATTTGTTTTTTTTACCGACCATGATGACGTGGCTGTCCTCAATCGGGTGATGTTATATATAAAGAAGAATGAACACACTAAAAAATTAAAAATTGTAAGTGTGATGGAAAACTCCGAAAAAGTACCCAAAAGACTAAAAAGTGACGTTGAAGTATTGGACAGAGAATATCCCGAAATCAAAATAGAATTTATAGAAGTTAAAGGTGTTTTCGGCCCTGCTCTTATCAGAGAACTATCAGAAAAATGGAAGATACCAATCAACTTCATGTTTATCGGATCACCCGGTGATCATTTTCCATATCGAGTGGAAGAACTGGGAGGAGTGAGATTAATTATATAGATAATTGAAATGTGAAATTATTGAGGCATAAAGAGCAATTCAAATTAATCGAATTGGTCTATTAAATAACAAGAAAGATAAAAAGGACTTAGGCCTCGTCGAAGTAATTGCTCTAGCGCTTGGAGGCATGTTAGAGGGGTGGAGTTATTTCAATCCTCGGCATCTCAGTTGAAAAAATTAGTAATGCAACCACTGGTTTACTTTAGGGATATAGGGAGTTCTGATTATTGGAGCGTTTCTGTTTTTCAAAACGGACTTATATAAATTATTTAGTATAAAAATAATATTGATTATAAAAGCAATATTAATTGTATTTACAGCTGTAGTGATAGGCTTGTGCCATAAAATTTGAATAAAAAATGATACAGTACCATTGGAAAATTGAGTATCGAATAAAAATCACTTTATGAATAATTTGCTAAAAACAAATCTGTTTAAAAGTTAAAATTTGATCAATGTGTAGATTATATGGATTTATATCGAGTGTTCCGAGGAAGGTGGAATGCGAACTTATTAAGTCTCAAAACAGTCTGTTAGCCCAGAGTGTAAAAGACCATAGAGGTCTCAATAATAAAGATGGATGGGGTCTCGGAGAATATATTCAGGGAGAGCCTATAGTGGCTAAGCAGGCAGGATTCGCCAAAAATAGTGAAGAATTCCGTATGGCTGTATCTGAGGCATTCTCTAACAATATAATTTCACATATACGTAGAGCTACGATAGGAAATATTTCTAATGAAAACACGCATCCTTTCGTTCAGGATGAGCTGATGTTAGCTCATAATGGACATGTGGAGAATTTTGATTTTGTAAAATCAAAAATTTTGATGCAGTTGAAACCAAAAGAAAAGGAGATGATCAAAGGTTCTACAGATAGTGAACATATTCTGGCTCTCATTCATAATTATTATTATGAGTCTGGAGTAAAGTTGCATCAAGCCTTTAGACTTGCATTAACCAAGATAAAATTATGGTCGTTGATTCCTAATTCAAATGAATCATCAGCCTTAAATATCGTTTTGTCCAATGGCCACGAGATGGTAGCATCACGTTTTAATAGAAGTTTGTTCTACACGCGTCGAACAGCTGTTCATCCATGTGAGATATGTGATGGAAATCCGATTCATATTAAAAATGGACCCCTGGATGATTTCAGGTCTGTAGTAATCGCTTCAGAAATAATAACATCAAATGAGACCTGGGTGGAAGTGCCTAATGAAAGTATGGTATGGGTTGATGAAAATTTGAAAGTCCATATGATTGAGGGAAAATTATTTGAAGAATAAGTGTAAATTGAAATGTAAAATGAAGATACGGTATACGGTTAATCTGACTTTTTTGGGCGCCAATATTTCGATACAACTGGAATCGATAAAATGTGCTTGAACCTTTTGTTCACGCTGAGTTTGATTACGAAGATCGAAGGTTTCAAAGTGATCTGGAATATGGTAATATTCTATTAATAGGGATCATTAATACGAGATTTACTGAAAGTAAACTCGTTGTTTCATAAGGCTGACTTAAAGAAGATATATTATTTAATGGAAATTAAATGGGAAAGCTTTAGACAAAAAGAGCAGATTGAATAATGGGTAAAGATGCATCCATTTGAAAAGATAAATTGGAGATATAAGGTGAGCATTTATATGACATTTATAATTTTTCAGTAATCTAAATTGTTTGTCCTAGGAAATAAGAATATGACAGAGAAACCTCTATCCAGCAGAGACAGAGTGATTATACTATTTGATTTAAATCTTAAAAGATTATCCAAAGTGTAAGCGAATATTGGTCTTTTCTTATAAAGTTGATATTTTCTATTTACTCAATCGTCATCGAAACAAAGGATGTATTCACCGACGATATTTTCCCATTCAAAGAATTTTGAGTTCTATGAAAGTAAGAAAAATTATATTTAGGACGTGTGAAATGCTGAAAACAAGTAATTACTGAGCTTTGAATTGGATTCTGTTAATCTCTTTATCCTGCGGTTATATTCCTTACGTTCAATTTAGTGAGGCTTATGTTAGTTCCATGAAAGATATGATAAAGAAAATATCGAGGATAAAGAAATTGCGTCCTGGTCATTTTGAAATAATTCATTTTGTGAGTTGTGAGTTGTGAGTGATTTTGGCATGTTAGTGATACTCAAGATCTTGGTTATATGGCGCTTAGGTAAATTGCAAAACCTATTTATTCACATAGTGAAATTAAAAGATGTGATATTATAACATACAGATAAAAATCTTACATCCATCTCAATATTTGAAATTAGAAAATATCATTATGCCCATATCTATAGTACTTACTTTTGTTATCGGTTACTTACTTATAGCTTTCGAGCATCCACTTAAGATAGACAAAGCAGCCATAGCGATTCTAACTGGGGTGATATCCTGGATTCTTGTAATATTTTATCAAAAAACATTATTTCCTGGCTCTATAGAAGCGTCCTTTATAAATGAATCGTTGCTTCATCATGTGGGCGAGATAGCGGAAATTCTCTTTTTTTTAATGGGCGCTATGACGATTGTCGAATTGATTGATGCGCACAATGGATTTGATACAGTAACTAATAAAATTGTAACAACTGACCGTGTTAAGCTTGTATGGATTCTTTCTGGACTTACTTTCTTTTTTTCTGCATTACTTGACAACCTTACAACTTCGATTGTCATGGCCGTATTATTGCGCAAATTAATCTCAGATAAAGAGGATTTGTGGTTCATGGCTGGTATGGTTGTAATAGCAGCTAATGCGGGTGGTGCCTGGTCTCCAATAGGTGATGTGACTACGATAATGCTGTGGATAGGAGGTCAGGTTAGCGCATTAAATATAGTTACGGAATTGATTATTCCATCTCTTGTTTGCATTCTTGTACCACTTTCCATTGTTTCATTCCAGCTAACCGGAAATGTTAAGAAGGCTGAGAATTTGGAGAATCATAATAATAATAATAATCACAGCGTCAGTTATTTTGAACAAAATTTAATCCTTGCGATGGGTCTGGTTGGGCTTCTATTCGTTCCTGTTTTTAAACAGCTCACGCAATTGCCCCCTTTTATGGGAATTTTATTCAGCCTAGGAATATTATGGATTGCCACCGAAATAATTCATAGAAAAAAGGAAAGTGAACATAAGAATTTCCTTTCTGTAGCTACCGTAATACAAAGAATAGATACTCCGAGCATCCTATTTTTTTTAGGTATTTTACTTGCAGTTTCCAGTTTAGAGACTGCTGGTTTTTTACAGACTTTGGCCCTCGCGCTCGATAAAACGTTCGGAAATTTATATGTCATCAACACGATAATTGGATTGCTGTCAGCATTAGTGGACAATGTTCCCCTGGTAGCTGGTGCTATAGGAATGTACCCTACGAGCATATATCCACAGGATCATACATTTTGGGAATTGTTGGCATATTCTGTAGGAACTGGTGGAAGCACACTTATAATTGGATCAGCTGCAGGTGTCGCCATCATGGGTATATTAAAAATTGATTTTTTATGGTATCTAAGAAAAATTTCATTGTTAGCACTAGCTGGCTATTTTGCCGGTATTGGTGCCTACTGGTTGCTGAATTCTTAAAAATATGTATTCATGGCCCCTTTAGCTTTCTCTTGTGATCTTAGTATAGTGCTGTTCGCAGGTTTATTTATAGTATTTCTGGGTGAGGCTCAGGATCAAAATTCATGTTTTCGAGTCACGGCACTAATCTCTTTGTGGACATGTTTGTTTATTTTAATCTTTGTACTAATATTATCATTTCTCGGAAGTAATATTACCTGGATTATCGGGCGAGTAGTGATAGTTACAGGATTCTTGTGTGGCCATGTTATTTTGAGAGATGGATTTATTAGCAAATGCAAGATTACTGCGACAACATTATAGTGTAGTAATACTTTGGTATGTTTGCTTGATTGGGTCTTTTTGAAGAAAGTTTAATTGGACTCATTGTCAATTTGCTCAAAAGACTTTTTGATCTTTACCTCTTTCCAAGTGATGAGAATCAAAGGGATTCAAAAATGAATTAAATATTTATTATGAATGAACTAACCCAATGGATATATGACTATTCCGGAATGAGCCATTCCATTCAATACAAATTACTATCAACTCTAATTTTATTTGTTTTAATATTCTCTGCCCGACGGTTGGTTATTAGAATTCTCCACAGAAATATTGAAGATATTAGGTCAAGATATACCTGGCAAAAGATCATTTCTTATAGTTCTTATTTAATTTTCATATTCGCTGTTTCGCCTATTTGGATATCTGAATTTCAGACAATAGGCACCTTTTTAGGGCTCTTAACAGCTGGTCTTGCCATAGCGCTGAAAGATCCAATTGGCAACTTATTTGCTTGGGTATATATTATTATAAAAAAACCATTCGAAATAGGGGATCGGGTACAAATCGGAACGATTGAAGGTGATGTTGCAGATATCGGATTTTTTGAGTTTACTCTTTTAGAAATAAAAAATTGGGTAAAAGCTGATCAAAGCACAGGAAGAATTGTCCACGTTCCAAATGGTTTATTGTTTAATCAGGCAGTTATGAATTATCATCAGGGGTTGGATCTGATCTGGCATGAAATTCCGATCATAATCACTTTTGAATCTAATTGGAAAAAAGCCAAAGAAGTGCTGGTAGAGATTGAGCAAGATAAACTTCTAAAATATATTTCAGATGTGGAGTTAAAGCTTAAAAAAGCAAGAAAGGCCTATTTCGTTTCTTATACAGTACTTGATCCTACCGTATATACTCAGATTAAAGACCAGGGTGTCTCACTAACCATGAGATATTTATGCCCACCAAAAAAAAGGAGGGATTTGGAACAGGAAGTCATTGAAGAAATTTTAACAAGATTCTCGCTTCATGATGATATAGAGTTAGCATATCCTACTACTCGATTTTATAGCGCGACTAGCGGATAAATTAGTAACTTTTTTTTTCAAGAAGGTTACGGATATATCTCGTTTTAGCTCCTTAAGAAGACAACTACTATATTGATTAATTAGAATTCTATCTGGAATCATTAGAAGATTTGTTATGTTTCAAACCAGTCTATTAATGAATAATATGGACAATGTCGATGCCCGAGTAGTCAACGTTCAGGAAAGCAATCAACTCAATATACACAACGGCCATCTATTGGTAAGTTTTTCATCATTAAAAGGATTGGATCCGGATCTTCCATTATTCAAAGTAAAAATGAGGAAGAGCTATGCCGGTGATAAGATTCGAGGAATTAATATATCGTCCGGTGGATTTGCCAGTGAATCATATGATCGCGATTTAATTACAACATATGATTTGTCTCTTGTAAAAGAAATACTTCCTGCAAGTGTAAAGACAGGTTGGTCTCCTAATCCAGCTGATGACTATACTGTTCTGTCCTATCGTTCGGATAAGGATGAGGATGAGGACTTGACCATCAATGTTTATAACATCACTGGACAATTGGTTCGTAAATATTCGAGGTCAGCCGTGAAGGGTTTCAATTCTTTTGAAATAGAATTAGAGGGTATTGAATCACAGGTTTTGATTATTGAAGTTAGGGTGAAGAGGTAGATTTTAATGATTGAAAGGGTTGTTCGGATTTGATATTTTAAGATTGTGGTGGAGTTTGGTGGTGGGTGTTTTTTGTGCTTAAGTGCCTATGTGCCTTGAATTTGGAATTCTTTCTTGTTTTAAAGTCAAGATGGTATTCAGCCTTTTTATTTATAAGATTATGGTCAAGTGGGTATAAGCAGTCTGGACGAGGGTGTCAGCGTCACCTTTTGGTTCTTGAATTATTAGTGAAATAAATATCATTACTTTGAGGCCTTTTACTTTGTAATATTCAATGATGAAAACAAACTTTCTATCGATAGTTATACTACTACTTGTCAATATTCCTGACTTGTCCAGTCAGAATGCCCAATCTGTATATTCTGCCAACGAGCATCCTGATATGCTCCCGGAGATGAGTGCAAGAGGGGAGATGCCGGTTGGCGTAAAGACCTTGACGATAATAGATGAAGATTATATGGATCCATTTGATGGTGTGCAAAAACCTCGATCATTGAAGGTGGAGGTTTGGTACCCCAGTATCGAACAAAAAGATGCTGATGCAGTATATGACAATCAAACACGCAACGGAATTCCTTTCAAAATACAGGGGGATGCCATAAGAGATGCTGCATCTATTCCTTTGAATGATATTTCAGTGGTTGTTGTGTCACATGGTTATACAGGGTATCGGACGATCATGTATTATTTAGGCGAGCATTTGGCATCGCATGGATATCTTGTTGTAAGCATAGACCATACAGATAGCACGAATGAAGATATAGATCCCAAGAAAAACGCTTTTGGTGGATTTCGGAGTACGTTGATCAATCGTTCGCGCGATCAACAATTTGTATTAGATCAATTTTCCAACCAGGCCTTTACTTCAGACGTATTTGGAAAAAATATTACCATTAAAAACGCCGGAATCATCGGATACTCTATGGGCGGGTATGGTGCCATCAATACGATCGGAGGATGTTATAATTTTAGTGATCAATTCGCATCTCGTATGATTCGTTCTCAAGATGAAGAAAAGATAAAAGCAGCCCAATTAGTCTTCAATACTTGTGCTGCCGGCCAATCTCCAACGAATTTCACGGTAGATCCTCGTTGGCAAGCGATGGTTGCATTTGCACCCTGGGGCGGCGAATCAGGCGTGTTTCCGGAGGCCACAATAAATAATATCAAGGTACCGAGTTTGTATATATCAGGGGATCAGGATGATGTCTCGGGATATGAATCCATTAAAAAACTATTTGAGCAGACAACCTCTGCTGATAGTTACCTGCTCACTTATAACAATGCCCGCCACAATATCGCTCCGCATCCAGCACCTAAGGAAGCCTGGGAAAGTGAGTACGATTTCGGCCACTATTATGAAGCCGCCTGGTCAACACAACAATTAAATCGAATCAACCAACATTTCACGCTGGCTATGATGAATTGTTATTTGCGAGATGATGATAGCGCTTGCGAATATTTAGAATTGTCGCCATCCAGTGATCAACCAAGAGAAGGAGGGAAATTATCTCAAGCCTGGAAAGGATTTGATAATCGCTATGGGACTGGCATGAAGTGGGGGGTTAATAAGGGTGGGAGGTGAGTTGGTTTTTTGTGGATTGGGAGGTGTTCATAGTCCTGATTATATATTTCCTTCTTTCTTTATAAGGAGGTATGTCATAGGTGTGGTGAACTAATTTTTTACTAATTATAAAACAAAGAAAGGCGATACTTAATTCTGTGTATTTTTTATAAGTTTCCTATAATCTTCGTCGCAATTTGCTTTGTGAAGAATATCTTGTATCTCAAGATATTTTAATCACATCAATATTTTCAAGACTCAAATTATTATTCATAATTAGTTCTTATGAATTATGATACCTCGAGAAATAATATATAATTCGATCAGACAAGAAATCTTAGATCAGAAAAAATGTCAATTTCAACTGATCGGTGCTTCCATAACAGTTACAGTTGCGGTTCTTGCATATGCCGCCGCTACAAATGTGGGGCCGATGGTTTATGTTGCAGCCGTTGTTATGAATGTACTCTCATTAACAATAATATTGGACAAGGCAATATCCATCCAACGTATGGTAGGATACCTCCAATTAATGGAAAGCAGAAAAGATGCAACAATCTGGAGGTGGGAGTACCATCTCAATATCTATAGGGGAATAGAAGGTAAAAGTATGGAACCTGAACCTGGTAGAAAGCACAAGTACGTAACTACTATTTCGTTAATATTAATATTGCTTACATGGCTTTGTACATATCTTTATTTTTGCGGACCGGAGATGCTCACTGTCAAACAAACAGTTGATTTTAGAAGTGATTTTAATGTTCACAAGATTTTCATGGGCATCGTGATTTTAATGAATATCGGGATATTAATTATCTCCAACTGGAGAAGAAAACAATTAGTTTCAGGGAAATATACCAGCAAAGCCATTCGTGCTAGATGGAAAATAGCGATTAAAGAAGCGGAGGATGAATTAGGACAATAAGACTATAAAATAGCCTTAATTAGAAAGCATAAGACGGCAATTATTTTATTCAATTTAAGTTAGATTGATTGTCTTTCCTTCATAAGTCCAACTTACTTTTTTAGAATAAGAACGAAGAAATACGTTCCAGCTATTGAACGCTTTTAGCAAAGAATTACAATGAGCTTATTTTACCAATTGCAAACAGCCTTTTGACAGCCTTAGATCGATAAAACCCTAGTATCAAGCCTGTTCATTTTATATCGCTTAAATGTGCAAAAGCAACTCTTCCATTTGGTCTTTTCTTCTTAGTGCCCACTTCGACTACATTTCATTCCACTCAGCATAAACTCCGCGAGACTCCCCGACGATCCTCCTGACGCTTCGGTCAGGATCCTATCGGGTGGCTCATCCTGACATTTATCGTCAGGAACCTTGCTAGAAGTACTGATAAAAAGATTCAAATAAAATATTGATCTTTTTCGTCAGTATCTCGTCTCGTCCAGGGCATAAAAAAACCCGGCTTTCGCCAGGTTTTCGTGCCCGGAGCGAGACTCCCCGATGCTCCACTTTGTTTCGATCGGGGTAAACTTCTCGCTTCGCTCCGGACACAAAAAAAGACCAAGCTTTCACTTAGTCTTTTTAAAAGTGCCCGGAGCGAGACTTCCCGACAATCCGCTCCGCTACTGTCGGGACCTTGCTTCTCGCTTCGCTCCGGACACAAAAAAAGACCAAGCTTTCGCTTAGTCTTTTTAAAAGTGCCCGGAGCGAGACTTCCCGACGATCCGCTCCGCTACTGTCGGGACCTTGCTTCTCGCTTCGCTCCGGACACAAAAAAAGACCAAGCTTTCGCTTAGTCTTTTTAAAAGTGCCCGGAGCGAGACTCGAACTCGCACGCACATAAGTACACATGGCCCTCAACCATGCCTGTCTACCAATTTCAGCACCCGGGCGATTGGGTGTGGGTGTGGGTTTGAGTTTGGGTGTGATTTAAGAAAGACCTCCACTCAACCCCTTTCATCTAAAGGAGTGCAAATATGAATTTTATTTTTCTCAACTCCAACAATACCGCTACCTCAGATCAATCCAACTCATCCTACTCCGTACAAGGAAGGATATGCGCACTAAATTGTCCTGATTGAATAATTGTAAATTCTTCTACTAAATCTACTGCAGTAGTACCCGTAAAGGAAACAAGCCCACTAGCTGGGACCGTTCCGGATCCCGTCAAGACCATGGCTGAACTGTAGGTGCCGTCTGGAATCGGAACACTTGATACAACTTCAGTGGTATTACACGGCAGACCATCCGGCTCAATCATAAAAGTGGCATCATTAATATCAAAGAATACATTATCTGAACATTTGACTTTTATCCGTGCAGCACTAGCGAATATATTTGGCAACACAACATTGGCACTTCCGTTATTCGCGATGTCATCCGCCAGGACGATCGGATATGTAAGTCCTCCATCAGTGGAAAGAGTGATATCGACAAGTCCACAATTAATACCATTTGCATCCGTACCGGCAACATCCCATGTGATCTCAGTCGTACCTGACCACGTGCCTGCGGTATTTAAACTTGTGACAAGAAAAGGTCCGGCATCATTTTCTACATTCAACGTAATCATATCTGTCATCCAACCTCCAACATTATCACGTACAACAAATTGAAAATTTAAAGTCCGATCTGTCGTAGGTAAAGTCTCTCCTACAACCGTTGTATTATTTAATAAATCAGTAAGTCTTGGAAATACCCTTTTCTTAGTTGTCTTTGCAAAAAATGATCTGAATATCGGACTCGTACCATTGTCTCCGGCATTTACATCCTGTTGTGGTCCGAGATCCCATTCGTCCCATTGAAATGTAAGATTGTCTCCGTCAATATCCGTTCCCTCACCTTCCAGCTCAAAAGGAGTTGAGGCAGGGATTGTCTTACCGTTGATGAGAAAGGCATTCGCATTTGATATGGGCATATTATTACCGTTGGCAATATTGTTAGCACATACGGCAGCTGAACCGTTGATGTGGTCTGTGATTTGCATCAGGCTTTTCAAATGAAAATAGGCGTCACTGTTACTCTGAAGATTATCATTACCACAGATGCCGGCATATGCTTGTATGGTAGCTCCACTACCTGGCTCATATGCTGCAGAACCTGTACGGTTGCCACCTGAACAAGCACCCGAATCTCCATTAAATGTATGATGACCTCCAAACTGATGTCCCATCTCATGTGCTACATAATCGATATAAAAAGGATCTCCAGTTGGATTTGGAAGACCCGTAAGACCTCTCGCTTTAGACCCATTGTTACAGACTACCGCGAGCGAAGCTACACCACCATTAGAAGATGTGAATATGTGTCCTACATCATAATTAGCGCTGCCGATCACCATATCGATCGTATTCTGTACGCGATTAAGATCGCCACTACTATTGGTAAATGGATCCGTCAATGGATTGGTATAAATCAATAAATCATTGTTGGGTATGAGTGAAAGCATAACGCCCGTCTCACTTTCATATACACCGGTTACCCTGTTCACTGTTGTCACTACTGCCGCTAATCCACCAGCTACAGTGCCTCCAAAAATGGCGGTATACTCACCGGTTACTGTAATAGCAAGCCTATATTCTTTTGTAACAAGAGCAACCTTCTGATTGCGTACTATCTTCAACTCTGGATCAGCACTTTTCGTCGGATCCGTTTTTAATTCAGATGTTGGATCTCCGAAATCACAAGACCAGGGTATTGCAGCACTTCTTGAATAATCGCTCCTATAGTAGGAAACATATACCTGATCATTACCTTTTAGAAAAGGGTCGACATATATAGCTGTTCCGGCTCCTCGTGTCATCGCATGCAATCCATGAGGGGTGACATCAAGATATATCTTGCGACCAATGGTGACCAAACTTGTTCCTGTAAAGGTTCCTATCCCCGGGTATTTCTCTATTAAAGCTGCAGGCATTACCTGGTTACGGGTGACTTCAAAGGTTTCAAAACTTCCATCGGGCAGGGGTATATCGATTTGCCAGGATTGATTTCGATCCGTGGAAAGTTGGGATATGAAGCTTCTTACACTTGATATATTCAGGTCTGCAGCCTGATATTTATTTGGGGTTACTGATCTTTCACTTGAAGGATCTATCGTGCGACCATCATTTAAAGACCAATAATCAGCACTGATTTGGCCATATGCTGCAGGGGTTAAAAATAGGATTGATAACAGTACTGTAAGCCTGCAAACATTCATAATATATATTTTATTGAAAATTTTCAAAAGAAATTCTAAGAAGGAAGACTAAGCACACAATTTAAAGAACAGAATTGAAACATGGCTCATTTTTCAGGATCTTATCTCATGAAATTTTTTGAGAATAAATATTTTCTCAAGTAGAAAGATTAATCCAGAACTGATGATTTGAACATATTATCCTCATGATAAGTGATTCGAAAAACATATTAATAGATGACTTTTAGATATAATATTAGAAAGAAAAGAGTTGGCGAATTGGCATGAAACATTATTAATAGTGAATTCATCGTTAAGTCATTTGTGACTTTTTCATTCGCCAAAAAGTCACCAAAAGGCTCGCCCCCTGAATCCTTCCCACTACGGCGCCACCCCTTCGACCCACGTCATGCGGCTTTCCACGCCCGCAGAAATAAATACATCCTGTACACTTCATCAACGCAGTTTATTTTAAGGTCTTTTTAATCATCGTTTGAGACCATTTGTGGTACCTCCATTGAAGTCGCCAAATGTTGGTATCCACGACGAAATAAACATTTTTTATAAATGTATCAGTTGAATGCCTTAAGAAATACCGAACCTTTCTCACCAATGCTCAATGCTGCTTTGACCACGTAGAATCGTTATTTTAGAAACTGCTAAGAGGGTGCCACCATTGAATAAAAAAATCTCAAAGGTCCCATTTTCTGCCAGACGAAAACGTCAGTGCCAACTCGTTTGTTTCAGCGGGCTGGGGATAGACGATTGTTTTTAGTAACCCATCGACCTTGATATTTATCATTTGATCTAAAAAATTTAACCTGAAAAATGTGACTACTTAAAAATGATTTTTAATACGAATACTTTCAAATCTTCATATTTTTTTTGTGAACTCCGAATCAGGAAAATACTCTATATACTTCCTGACTTCTTCGGATTTTTCTGCTCCATAATGTTTCGTGAGCAAATAAAAACTCATATCGATTCCTGCACTGACACCTTCAGAGACGATTACATGGTCATGGTCGTGGTACCTTTTGGATCTGTCCAATAGGATAGTATTGTCTAATTCGAGCAAGAGTTCAGCGGCAGCATAATGAGTCGTGGCCCTCAAATGGGATAATCGTCCCAATCTTGCTGCTACAAGACTACCTGTACAAACACTCGAAAGGTATACAGACCGGTTAATTAGCTGATCAATTTTAGCCAATGTATCATCATCCTTAATAATGGGCCTTGTGCCCATGCCTCCCGGTATCACCAACAAATCCAGGTCTTCGTCAAATTCATCAATTACATGATCTGGTATAACTTTCATACCCAACTTCGATACACAGATTTCACGACTCAATCCGATTGTGACCAATTTTTGACTATCACTCGGGTATAAATATTGAAATGATGAAAAGACCTGGATGGGTCCTGCAAAATCCAAGAGCTCGACTTTATCAAAGAGTAGCACACCGATTTTTTCTAAAGACATATTGTAATTTTATTTTCCTTCAAAGATTTCAAAGTCAAATGAGGGCGTTTTTCGAATTGATTTATCGGCCTGACAAGTTATAATATTCATCTGAGCACATGACAAAAAATTAAATTGAATAATTTGAGTTAGCAGAAAAGATAATTAGAACTCCTCGGGAAATGTTTCATTCTGCCAAAGAGTTTTTTCTTCCTTGCTCTCTGGCATAGTGTTCAATTCTCGGTAAATTCGGGATGACTGATTGATTTTACCCCACAGGCGAATGATGACAGAGTCATCAAATGAAGGAATCACAAAGTGGGTGGGGCGGCTTGGACCCGCTTTAGAAGACTGATGTCAGCCATAATTTTTTCTGGCCATTGACTTTTTGTGGCAGATTATTCAATGTTCATATTCTAATTGTTTGTTTGGAAAGGAATGAATTAGATGCAAAATTGGAAAAGCAAATTTATTTTATAACCTCCAGTCTCTCTTCTTTCCGTACGTTTCAACATGTAAGACACGTTAAGAAATCGGGAAACCTTATGAATGAACGATCTACGAAGAAGTCGTAGTGGAGGTCTGGGAGACCTCCAAGAGAGTGAACCGGAACGGGCTTACTCCACCCACTTTGTGGTTCGCTATGTCAGATGCCTCCCAGGCAT
>JAJCYJ010000258.1 GCA_029262975.1 Saprospiraceae bacterium | reverse complement strand
TTTCGTTCATTGTATGGTATTACTGGTGTATTATCAATGCCATTAGCCTTCTTCCAAATCATTGTTCCATTCTTGCCAAAGACACTTTCCATCATCTCGACCGGCATCTTCTGCACGGTCCCGATAACCTTTACACCCAGGTGACAAAGCATCTGGTGGGTCTTCTCCCCTACCATAGGGATTTTGCGTACCGGTAATGGTGATAAAAATGGAATCTCTTTTCCCTTGTTGATATAAAGCTCATTATTCGGTTTGGCAATGCCTGTGGCAATCTTGGATACTGTCTTGTTAATAGACAGTCCAAATGATATGGGAAGGTGGGTTTCCTTAATGATCTTTTGACGCATCTCGGAGGCATATTTCATACACCCGAAGTATGCATCCATCCCGCTCAGATCTACATAAAACTCATCAATTGATGATTTTTCATAGACTGGTGCATATTCTTTGATGATCTGTGTGACCATGTCAGAAAACTTACTGTACGTCCCGCTATTCCCTCTGATAATAACAGCTTCCGGACATAATTGTCGCGCCAGTCTCATCGGCATCGCAGACCGTATTCCATATCTTCGGGCTTCATAACTGCAGGAAGCGACTACTCCTCGATCTGATAGTCCCCCTATTAACACTGGTCGGTCCTTAAGTCGGCTGTCTAACAGTCGCTCACAGGACACAAAAAAAGTGTCCAGGTCCAGGTGTGCAATGGTTCTTTGATCTGTGTTCATCATCGGGCTCCACAATAAGAGGCTTTTATATCCTCAATGTTTAGTCTTGTAGCTACAACTGATAGCCAACGCTCCATCCACTTCCGATCTTAATCAGAACATGTGGAATCATTCTATAGTTAGTAACGGTGTGATGGACGTCATCACACCGCTACTTTAATCGATGCAGTGATAAAAATCAGTGTGTGATCGACCGCACGCACTGATATTCTTCTCTCCAACTTTCAATACTTCTTACATCCTCTTTATACAATGAAAAGTCTATACTTTGACGCCTCCCATGGCCGGCCATGATTGCCCGCAAACATAGCTTTCAAGCACCTGCTTATCTTGGTCTTTTGGCATTCATCACAAGATTTCAAAACATAAACCGAGTGAGGATTAATTCTTTTTTAATTGGTCCACATCTTTTTTTAATTGCAATACCAGGCTACTGAGTTGCTGCATTTCTGACTTAGAGCGGTCCTCCTGGTCAGGCAAATCAAAGCTCAGATAAGCCAGACTTTTCCATACTTCC
The DNA here is from genome assembly GCA_029262975.1 of Saprospiraceae bacterium. Classification (GTDB taxonomy): domain Bacteria; phylum Bacteroidota; class Bacteroidia; order Chitinophagales; family Saprospiraceae; genus JAJRXG01. Next base: position 4,416 of record JAJCYJ010000258.1, on the reverse strand, counting down.
ACGAGTTCTTCTATGTGTAGGTGGTAGGGGTCATACAGGATATTGTCAGATCTTAACAGAAGACGGTGTTTTTCTTTTTCCCGCCATATACGTTTATATACAATGCCTTGGGATTTGGTGACCAATATATGGCTCTGACCATCCTTGGCATCTCTCCAGTCTTCCACATATTCACAGATCACATAGCTGCCATCCGGGATAGGAAGCATACTGTCTCCCTCGATCTGAAAGAGACGATAGCTCCTATCCGGATACAGCTCTGGTAATGGCAAATTAAACTTTGGGAGGTCTTTAACATACTCAGGGTCGGCATATCCGTGTGTATATCCCGCGCGTGCACTTACAGGTACAACCGATATCTGCTCCTGATCATTTTGATCTATAACTATAGGGAGAATTCTTAAAGTCTTTCCTTCAACATCCACCTTTGGACTGTCGTTACTCTTACTCAGATCCTGATTAATCAACTTATCGAGCGATAAGCCAAAAAGGTAGGCAATCTTCTGGATCGTTTCGATCCTTGGCTCTGCCCGGTATTCTTCATAAGATCCGATTTGTGCCCGCTTCAGCCCGATGCGCTCGGCCAGGTCTGACTGGGTAAACCCTTTTTGTTTTCTGAGATGTTTTATATTCTTATTCAGGTAACTCATAGTACAAACGAATGTATAACTAATATTTTTAGCATACCACATATTTTAGCATTTTGCTAAAATTATTAGCGTTTTGGTTTTGCGCGATATAACAAAGGAAATTATTTTTGAGATAATGATTTGAGGAGTATTATGATGTTTACAACAAGAAATATGGTTGTATATTATTGAATGAAGAAGGAGTCATTCTATATTTATGGATACTCACAATAAAGAACAGTTATAAGTAAGTCTGCCTGGAAACTTGCAGGTCTGCCGTACCGTAAAATTTGTAAACAATTAGAATTTCTGATTTTAAAAAATAAACATGGCCCTTACAGAATCCACAATGCTTCCCCTTGGAACCAAAGCCCCGAATTTTCATATTCGCGATGTGATAAGCGATACCTATTATAGTCTGGATGACCTAAAATCGCCCAAAGCCACTGTCATTATGTTTATCTGTAATCACTGTCCTTTTGTCATTCATGTTAATCCGGAAATAGTCCGGGTAGCCAATGATTACAAAGGCAAGGGGGTTTCATTTATCGCTATTAACTCCAATGATGTTGATAGCTATCCTGAAGATGCACCTGATAAAATGAGCATCGTAGCGAAAGTACTGCGCTATCCTTTTCCTTATTTATATGATAAGCACCAGGAAGTAGCGAAAGCCTATGACGCAGCATGTACTCCAGATTTTTATGTGTTCGATGGTGATACCAATCTGGCTTATCGGGGTCGTCTGGATCAATCCCGACCAGGAAACAGTATACCCTTGTCCGGGAAGGATCTTCGCGATGCTATAGACGCAATTCTACGGGGAGAAACCATCGAGACCCAGTATCCAAGCGCCGGGTGTAATATAAAATGGAAGTAAAGGCTATTTTTTAATGTCATCATCCTGGGCATTTACGTGCACAAGCATTTTTCTCTCTTCTTCTCTTGGCAATTTAATATCTTGAATGTTCTAAACTTTTACACAATGTTTCGATTTTTTAGTTCTCTTACCATTTTGCTCTGCCTCATCGGCTGCACTTCACAAAAAACAATCTCCACTAACCAGGAGTCTATGGGACCGGGTAAAGCTATGATGCTTAAACCCAATCCCACTTCAAGCCAAATGGACAATTCTGTGTCCCTCAGTTCTTCGCCAGAAAATCCTCAAATAGCAACTTCAGATCAGACAGAAATACTATGGGATGAATGGGGTGTTCCACATATTTATGCCAAGGATAAAGAAGAACTTTTTTATGCTTTTGGCTGGGCCCAAATGCACAGTCATGCAAATACTATCTTAAAACTTTATGGCACATCAAGAGGCAGGGGAGCTGAATACTGGGGAGAGAAAAAACTTCAAAGTGATATGATGGTGCACACCCTGGGTTTTCCCAAACTGGCTCTATCGTGGTACGAACAACAGTCTAAAGAATTTAAAAGCTATATCGATCACTTTGCAAAAGGCATGAATGATTATGCTGATGCACATCCTGATGCCATAAATGAAGAATACAAGATGGTGCTTCCCATATCCAAACACGATATGCTCAAGCATGCCTTGTTTGTATTGTATTCGAGATTTGTGGGTGGTGGAGATTTACAAAGGTCTGCAAAATGGGCAGAACGTGGATCCAACACTTTCGCTGTAGGCCCATCCCGTAGTGCCAGCGGTAAAGCCATGCTTGTTATGAACCCCCACCTACCCTGGTTTGATGAATGGTTATTTTATGAGGGTCATTTTAATGCCCCGGGCGTTCATACATATGGTGCTACCCTGGTAGGTTTACCTACTCTGGGGATCGCTTTTAATGAACACCTGGGCTGGAGTCACACCAATAACACCATCGATAATGCTGACCTCTATGAGTTGACATTAAAAGATGATGGTTATGTAGTAGACGGAAAGGTAAGATCCTTTGAAGTCAGCAAATATGCTTTAAAAGTGAAGGGTGAAGATGGACGCATAACTGTCCGTGATATGAAGCGTATTGTTTCTCCTGATCATGGGCCCGTCTTAAATCAGAATAGTGGAAAAGCCCTGGCTATTAAAATGCCCGGATATGACCGGCCTTATGGGGTCGTACAATGGTGGAACATGTCCACTGCTACTAATTTTGATGAATTTAAGTCAGCATTAAAAAAAGTTCAAATTCCCTTTTTTAACATTATGTATGCCGATGTCGCCGGCAATATTTTTTATATGTTTAATGGTCAGGTGCCTAAAAGGAAAACGGGAGGTTGGGACTTTTGGCAAGGGATTATTGATGGATCTAAATCCGAAAATTTGTGGACAGATGTGCACACCTATGAGGAATTGCCCAAGACAGAAAATCCTGGTTCGGGATATCTACAGAATGCCAATGATCCACCTTGGACATCAACATTTCCGATGGTATTAAACCCCAAAGACTACCCTCCTTATATGGCTCCTGTTCGGATGACTTTTCGTCCACAACGGGCTGCCCGCATGATGGACGAAGACAATTCTATCACTTTTGATGAATTGACTGATTATAAGACATCGACTAGAATTGAAATGGCAGATCGTCTGTTAGATGACCTGAATGTGGCGGTCGACAAATATGGAAAAGAGGATAGCCGTGAAGCGATGCGCATACTGAACGCATGGGATCGGGAAGCAAATGGCAATAGTAAAGGCATGGCTCTTTTTTATGCATGGGCTCATGCACTCGGGCCTTATAATCAGAAAATCTATGCGACGCAATGGTCCCTTGATAAGGCACGTACTACCCCGGATGGATTGGCTGATCCCGAAGGGGCTGTTAAAGCTCTTGATGAGGTGATCGCTCAATTTAAAAAAGCAGGTACTTCACTGGACGTGTCTTGGGGAGAGACTTATCGCATCAAATATGGAAACAAAGATTTGCCAGGCAATGGTGCTGATGGTTCTGTGGGTATCTTTAGGGTAGCATGGTCTGGTGGCCTGGAAGAGGATGGAAAGTATTATATCCAGGGAGGAGATTCCTGGCAGAGTGTCATTGAGTTTGGAGATAAGATTAGGGCAAAAGTTTTAATGAGCTATGGAAATAGTACGCAAGAAGATTCGCCTCATTACGGCGATCAACTTGAATTGTTTTCTAAAAAAGAAATGCGGGAATGTCTTTTCTATAAAGAAGATGTCTTAAAACATGTAGCAAAAAAAGAGGTTTTAAAAATCAACTAAAGATCTTTATTCTGCTCTTAGTCTGGTGACATGTATCGTATAAATTTGTGTTACAAGCTTTATAGATTCTTTTCAGACATCAAAATATTCAATAGAAGTAAGACATTAGATAGTCCGAGATGGAGGCCCAATTTTTATAAATGTATACCATCAAAGCCAATGACCCAATAATCAAAGCTCGCTTTAGGTTCTTCGTGACAATTGTAGCCCTCTCTCTACGGTTAGTATATCGCCTTCGGCTCGAATATGACATTTCAGTTATTGACCTTTAGATAGAAAATGACCCATATGTTCTTCCTTTGTTTTCAAATATTCCGCACTATTCTTGTTAGGAGGGATAATAAGAGAAATACGCTCGACGACTTCAATACCATCGCTGTTCAATCCCGAAATTTTGTCGGGATTATTAGTGATCAATTTTACTCTTTTAACACCCAGTGCCTTGAGAATTTCAGCTGCTACGTCATATTCTCTGTAATCGGATTCCAGACCAAGTGCTTCATTCGCCTGTATGGTGTCCAGTCCTCGTTCCTGATGTTTATAAGCTTTTAGTTTATTTATGATGCCAATACCTCGTCCTTCTTGTCGCAGGTATACCAGGAT
>JAJCYJ010000257.1 GCA_029262975.1 Saprospiraceae bacterium | reverse complement strand
AACTCTTAGAAAAAGTCTTGCTGGAATCTGAAGTTCTTGAATTGCAAGCCAATCCAGATAGAAATGCCATAGGTACTGTAATAGAAGCATCCCTTGATAAAGGAAGAGGATATTCTACGAAAATGTTAGTCCAGAATGGCACATTATCTATAGGCGATGTCATTGTGGCAGGAGAATATTCGGGAAAGGTTAAAGCAATGTTCAATGAACGCGGCGAACGGATGAAGAAAGCCGGACCATCTACACCTGTCTTGTTACTTGGATTGAATGGTGCCCCACAGGCAGGAGAGAAGTTCAAAGAATTAGATACGGATCAAGAAGCAAGGCAAATTGCGTCGAAAAGACAACAGATTGCAAGAGAGCAAACGAACCGAGCCAGCAAGAGAATTAGTCTTGATGAGATCGGACGAAGACTTGCACTTGGCAGTTTCAAAGAACTTAATCTTATTATTAAAGGTGACGTAGATGGCTCAATTGAAGCATTATCTGATTCACTTATTAAGTTGTCTATAGAAAGCGTGCAGGTCAATGTGATTCATAAAGCGGTAGGTCAGATAGCTGAATCCGACGTCTTGTTAGCTTCGGCCTCAGATGCTATCATAATCGGCTTTCAGGTTCGACCATCAAGCACAGCACGAATGTTAGCAGAGAAGGAAGGCGTTGAAATAAAAATGTACTCTATCATCTATGAAGCTATCGACCAGATTAAGTCTGCTATTGAAGGTCTTTTAGAACCTACGAAGGAAGAAAAAATCCTGTCTGAAGTTACGGTAAGAGAAATATTCAAGATTAGTAAACTGGGCACTATCGCAGGATGCTATGTTAATTCTGGTATGATCAAAAGAAATAGTTTTGTTCGTGTCATACGTGATGGTATCGTTGTGTATCCGACGAAAGAAGGTGCTAAGGGCGAGATTAGTGCCTTGAAAAGGTTTAAGGATGATGTAAAAGAAGTTAAGAATGGATTAGAATGTGGTATTCTGATCAAAAATTTCAATGATATTAAGGCAGATGACATTATAGAGTCTTACGAAATAATTGAAATCAAACGAACACTTGATTAAAATTCCACTAAAGGACATTAAGTCTTTACTGGACGAAAAAGTATCTGTCTATAATCAGGAATCCTTCATTGAAAAGGATCCGATATGTATTCCTCATTCTTTTAGCCTGTTACAGGATATAGAAATCTCTGCATTTTGGACAGCTATGCTTTCGTGGGGTCAACGAAAGACTATCATCAACAAGGCGAAAGAACTAATGGCTATGATGGATAATGCACCATTTGACTTTATATGCCATCATAAGGATAAGGATTTAAAGCCATTTCTATCGTTCAAGCATCGCACCTTTCAACCCGATGACACGCTATATTTCATGTCCTTTTTTAAGCATTATTATGCGCATAACAAATCATTGGAAAGTGCTTTCACTTCTGGTGGTGATGCGGATATGAAAACCAGGTTGTCTACCTTCCATGACACTTTCTTTTCACTTCCTGACTTGTTACGACGTACGAGAAAACATGTGAGCACTCCTGCAAATAATAGTTCTTGCAAAAGGCTCAACATGTTTCTAAGATGGATGGTGCGAAGTGATAAAAACGGGGTTGATTTTGGTCTTTGGGATGAAATTTCGCCGGGTGATCTCATGATTCCCCTTGATGTACATGTGTTTAATATTTCAATAAACCTTGGTTTGTTAACTCGTGACAAAACTGACTGGAAATCTGTGGAAGAATTAACAAATGTGCTTCGATCCTTTGATCCTGAAGATCCGGTTAAATATGATTATGCGCTCTTTAGTATGGGGGTCCTGGAGAAAGACTAATGACTTTTAGGTTTCGGTAACCTTAATCTTCTTTACTACATTTCTACCATTTCCGGATTTGACACATTGAAAGAATAACCGATACCCTTTATCGTATGAATCGATGTGAATGATTCTAAAACACTGTTCATTTTTCCATTTGCTGCTATGTCTTACTGAAAAGACCGGGTTTTCCAGCTCGTCCGCTAAATTGTCCAATAGTTTAATTGATTCGGACCGGGATCTAATTTTACTTCCATATTGATCAATCCATTCAACACGAGTATCAAGTTCTCCAGACAATTTTTTAAAACTATCATAACCATCTGTGATAGTAACAGTTGAAATTACCAGCAAAATTGCATTGACGATTATCATATTAGTGAGTTTTGGTTATAAAAAGGGCTCAAATGAGTAATCGTAAAATATGTGGCGTATAAGAATTAGTTTTTTGATTTAAGGTTTTTATAACGAATTTCTTGCGCGCTATTATTGTATTCATAGCCAACCATGCATAAAACTTAGGGGTTTACCTATCTTCGTCAGCTCATGAAAAGGAGTATATAAAATGAGTCACAAAAAAGCATTATTGGCCATCTTGGATGGTTGGGGTATTGGTGAGATCCCGGAAGCGGACGCTATAAAAAAGGCGCAAACACCTTATTATGATAGCCTATTAATAAATTATCCTCATGCTACCCTGACTACATTTGGTGAGCAGGTCGGTCTTCCTGAGGGTCAAATGGGAAATAGTGAGGTCGGTCATCTTAATATCGGAGCTGGACGTATCGTTTATCAGGAACTGGCCAGAATTAATAAGGCGATAAAAGAAAATACGCTTTCTTCAATGCCGGCCATTAAGAGACTTATCAACTATACCAAAGACAACGATAAACCCGTACACTTAATGGGTCTAGTCTCCGATGGAGGTGTGCATTCTCATATAAATCATCTTATAGCACTTTGCCAACTATTGTCAGAAGCGGGCGTGTCCAAAATTTATATACACGCTTTTTTAGATGGTCGGGATACGGATCCAAAGGGAGGCAAAAAATATATCGAACAATTGAAAGAAGCAATATCCGGCACCCAGGCGACGATTGCTACTATGATTGGCAGATATTTCGCCATGGATAGAGATTTGAGATGGGAGCGAATTAAGAAAGCATACGATTTAATGATACAAGGAACAGGGCAAGAAGTGGACAATCCAATTGCTGCCTTGCAAACTTCTTATGATAATGGGATAACTGATGAGTTTATTGAGCCTACGCTCATTGACCCTGAAGGGTTAATTCAGGATGGAGATGCCGTTCTGTTTTTTAATTTCAGAACTGATAGACCCCGACAAATAGTTCGTGCTCTTACACAAGAGAAATTTGCCGAATATGCCATGACTAATATGTCTTTACATATGGTCACTATGGTTAACTATGACCGAAGCTTTCAAGATATTGATGTGGTATATGAGAAGGATAATCTCGAAGAGACGATTGGGGAAGTTATATCAGATGCTGGACTATCACAAGTTAGAATAGCGGAGACAGAGAAATATCCCCATGTCACTTTCTTTTTTATTGGAGGAAGAGAAGAACCATTTAAAGGGGAGGATAGAATCCTGATACCTTCACCGAAGGTAGCGACCTACGACCTGGCGCCGGAAATGTCTGCTATAAAAATAACCGATGCCATATGTGATCGAATCAATAAGAACCCTCCGGATTTTATATGTCTGAATTATGCAAATGCTGATATGGTCGGGCATACTGGGGATTTTAAAGCTGCCCAAAAAGCATGCGAAGTTGTGGACAAGTGTCTTGAAAGACTGGTTCGGACAGCCTTAGAATATGATTATGAAATAATTGTAATAGCTGATCATGGAAATTCTGACATGATGATCAATGCTGATGGTAGTCCTAATACTGCCCACACAACTAACTTGGTACCAGTAATTTATATTTCTGAGAATGCCAAAGAATGCAAAATTAAAGATGGTAATCTTGCCGATATAGCAACAACAATTCTGAGTTTAATGGAAGTTAAATGTTCTTCGTTAATGACAGGCCAGAACTTGGTTAAAAATCGTTCTTAAAGTCGTACATATATGTCCATGCACTAATGTATTTTTGCACCTCTTGAAGTGCAACTGTGGACGTCAAGTATTCATCAACTGATCAAATAATGGAAAAAGTCGAGTTTGTGAAAGTAAATAATTTTAGTGCAGGGCCTGCAATTCTGCCACAGGAAGTATTTGAAGAAGCTTCTGAAGCAGTGTTGGATTTTCAAGGTATTGGGATGAGCATCCTGGAAATATCACATAGGTCCAAAGAGTTTCAAAGTGTAATGGATGAGGCTGTCTCACTGGCCAAAGAGCTATTAGCTGTACCGAATGGTTACGAAGTACTTTTTCTACAGGGAGGAGCGAGCACTCAATTTTTAATGGCTGCTATGAATTTGTTGGGTGATAACGACACTGCCGGATATGTTGAGACTGGGAGTTGGTCAGCTAAAGCGATAAAGGAAGCAAAATTATATGGGCATGTAAATATACTTGCAAGCTCTAAAGATGATGAATATGCACATATTCCAAAAGGATATGATATACCCGGGCATCTGAAGTATCTGCATCTGACAAGCAACAATACCATATTCGGTACGCAATTCCACGAATTCCCCAAGACTGCAGTTCCAATCATTGCGGATATGTCTTCTGATATTTTTAGCAGAACAATAGATGTTGACAAGTTTGGCATTATTTACGCTGGGGCTCAAAAAAATATGGGTCCTGCTGGTACGTGTATTGCTATCGTCAATAAAGAATTTGTAGCTCATCCTGTTAGGACCGTGCCGACTATGCTTGATTATAATACACATATTGCCAAAGGTTCGATGTTCAATACTCCGCCGGTGTTTGCGGTCTATGTCAGCATGTTGACGATGCGTTGGGTAAAGAAAAACGGCGGTGTAAGCCATATGGCTAAGGCCAATCAGGATAAGGCTGACTTGATATATAATTACCTCGACAACAGTAATTTGTTTTATGGGCGTGCTCGTAAGGAAGACAGGTCTAAAATGAATGTTGTCTTTTTAATTAAAAATCAGGACTTAACAGATTCCTTTCTGGGCGTTTGTGCCAGGGCGGGATGTTCTGGAATAAAAGGACATAGATCAGTGGGAGGATTTCGAGCATCTATTTACAATGCAATGAATATTGACGGTGTCCAGACCTTAGTCGATGTGATGTCCGAGTTTGAAAGAACTCATGGCTAAAACCACAAAAGAAATATGGGAGGTAGCAGGGATGGATATACCCGTCTTCATTTACAAGGAACGCAGGTATAACAATAGGATTTCTATTACTAAAAAAGGTGTCAACCTCCGGGTTCCAAAGATGGGTGCTGACCTGATGAAAGGGTCATATAAGAAATGGGCAGTCAGTTGGTTAGAAACGCAACTTGAAGAAAGGCCTGATTTGGCGGAAAGATTCAAGTCTGCGCATTTTGTGACGGGATATGAGGTTGAGACACCTTATCGGACATACGTTCTTGACATTAGAAGATCGCTTCGTGCTACATCTGCTGGAAGACTTAAAGGCAACATTATCTATATTAACCTCAACCAGGAATTAGCAGATATAACCGTCGCAAGCACTATTAGGACCCTTGTATCGAGACTTATTGGTAAAGATCAACTGCCAAGGGTATCTCACAGGATTCATGAGATTAATGATCAATATTTCCAGCAGGAAATAAAAGGAATTAGAATAAAAAATAACTCCTCAAACTGGGGCAGTTGCTCTTCTACTGGCAATATCAATATTTCTTCAAAAACCTTATTGGCTCCAATAGACGTTCAGGATTACATCTTTGTACATGAATTAGCTCATCGTCTTGAGATGAATCATTCTCCAAAATATTGGTCCATTGTGGCAGGGGTTATGCCCTCCTATAAGAAACACGAAAAGTGGATTAAGAAAAACGGACACCTTTGTGAGATATGACAGATCTTTTGTCATATTAAATTATCTTAATACATATCAAATTGTGTGTCAGAGCGGTTTAAATATTAAAAATTAATATAATATTTACTTACATTAGTGCTCTGAAAGAATAGTAACAAAGCTGGATACGACGATTATCGAATTGGTTGCCTCGTTTACGATGGCTTTTTTAGTCTGCTTTCTCGCTATGCCGAGTATTATCCGCATAGCACTTCGCAGGGGTATCGTAGATACTCCCTCAGATAGGAAGGCACACAAAGAAACAACTCCTTCATTCGGAGGGGTAGGGATATTTCTAAGTAGTGTACTGATCTCTTTGCTTTTTATCCCTTCGGAGGATATGGATCAGATCAGGTACATTTTCGCCGCTCTAACCATTATCTTTTTAGTCGGTGCCAGAGACGACCTTGATCCTTTGACTCCAGCTGCCAAACTGATCGGACAATTGATCGGTGTTGGCTTGCTTATATTTTATGCCGATATCAGGTTGAGCAGTTTATATGGTTTGTTTGGGATCTGGGCCTTACCCGGATATCTGAGTACTATCATCACAACGGTTCTGTTTATATTTCTAATTAATTCATTTAATCTAATAGATGGCATAGATGCTTTATGTTCGAGTATAAGCATTCTTGTGCTCACCGCGATTGGCACCTGGTTTTTTTATATTGGTGAGATGTCCTTTGCTATTCTTGCCTTTGCTACTGCCGGCGCTACCCTTGCCTTTTTGAAATTCAATATTTCCCCATCCAAGATATTTATGGGAGATACGGGCTCTTTGATTCTGGGTACGATTTGCACGATCCTTGTGATTCAATTTATGGAAGTGAATGCAACCGCCTCTGCATCTTTTGAATCTGTCACTACTGTAGCAATCGGACTACTGATATTGCCGGCATTTGATACGACCCGGGTTTTTTTACAAAGACTTGCACTTGGAAAATCCCCGTTTCAACCAGATAAAAATCACATTCATCATCTTTTGTTAAGGACAGGACTCAGTCATATGCAATCTACGGCTGTGCTTTTAGTCACGAATACCGGATTTTTAGTGCTTGCATTGAATATGCAAAATCTAAATCCTACCGTCTTTCTTTTTCTTTCCCTGATTCTTGCCTACGGAATGACACAATTCATACACGTTGGTATCTATCTTAAAAGCAGGGATGTGCTTCGTACAGAGCCATGAGACTTCTATTATATGTTTTTATAGGTGGCGGTCTTGGGTCCGTATGTCGGTATGGTGTAGGCAAATTATGGTCCTCATCCATTTTTCCCGTCGGAACCCTTATGGCGAATATTATAAGTTGCATTATCCTGGGGATACTTATAGGTATCAATGCAGAAGACATACTTAAAACAGAACAAAAGGTGCTGCTTATGACGGGGTTTTGTGGCGGGTTCAGTACTTTTTCTACGTTTAGTGCAGAATTGGTTCAGCTCGTTCAGGATGGAGCATCTTTCTCCGCTATCTCCTATCTATTACTCAGTCTGATCTCTGGCATACTTTCCATTTTAGCTGGCATCTATCTTTCGCGACTTATCCTTACTTGAATATTTTTCTAATTTTATATTTGAAATAGAGAGCTGTTTTTTTAACTAAGTTGGCTTCTGATTTTTCTAATTGATATTTATAGTAATTATAAGAACTCGTTATTCTTTGTGTTGCTTCTGGAGACAATTCTAATTCTGAAATTTTTGTTTTCCATTTTTTATAAAATGTAAATTTGTGCTTTTCTATCCCACTTTTTTTAGTGTAAGTATTGTCGTGATGGACCTGTCTGATCACAACGGGTTTTGTTTGGATCAATGGCGCTAAATTGCCATGCCTGGCAAAATTCCAGATGAAGTCAGTATCTTCTCCTATCGTTAGCGCTTCATCAAAATATCCTGCTTTTTCAACTAATGATTTACGGACGATCAATCCTATAAGTGATATGCGTTCTTCGCGATGGGCGATCAAATAATCCAGGAGCAATGCCGAAGATGGCGGTTCAGCAACCGTCGTTATTGGATTAATGACATGAGTTAATTCAGAACTTTCATATTCAGAACCAACAGCTTCATAGGTGCCATCAATATTAGTTTTTTCTAATTGTACAAAGATCTTGAATCTTTCAGGGAGGTAGTAATCATCGGCATCGCAGAAGGTAATCCATTCAGATTTCGCTTTTTTAATACCGAGATTTCGGCTGGCAGATCTGCCCTTATTCAACCCATTTATATGTTGAAGCGTGATAATTCTCGGGTCCTCTTTTTTATACGAATTTATAATTTGTGGCGTATGATCAGTCGAACCATCATCGATCATAATAATTTCTGATAATTCCTTCTGAATGACACATGATTGCAAACATCGATCTAAGTACTTTGCTGCATTGTGAGCGGGTATGATGACAGAAATTGAAGTCATTTTACTAGCGTTCGGTATGGCTGTCCAGATATCCTTGAACGATGAGATATTGGGCGGAAGCATAAGTCAGCATAACTGTTAATTTTCCGAGATGAATGCCCGTATCAAATTGATGAATGCCAAGCACTGTATCTGAAATTATGAATAACAAGGTTCCAATGAATATAAAATAATATCCATTCAAACTTTGATATCTGTTATGGGCAGTAAAGGACATGAGTCCAATGGCGCCCATATAGATGAGGACAGGAATTTTTAGATTACCCAATTGATCCCACAGAAGAAAGGCAACTATAGATATGACAATCAGGAGACCAATACCATAGCCAATCTTCAGCTTTCCTTTATTCCTGTCTTGCCAAAATACATAACTGTAAAGGATCTGCATGACCAGAAACGATGCAAGACCCCACATAAATTTTGTTTCAAATAAAAGAAATATATCACCTGCCAGGGCACCGAATAAGGCGATCAAGAAAATTAATTTGGTACTTCCTTTGCCCAATGAATTATACTGACCCAGATAGTACATGATCAGGCTAATCATGATCAACGGTTTGGTCAGATATCTAAAGGCTCCATCTGTATAGATCTGGAAAAGATCCAGGATTAAGACGAAGATAAAAAGCAGTAAAAAAATTCTTCTGGACATGTATGCAAGATATAAATCCTTTTAGGAGCTTTCTTACAAAACCTATGTCCAAAAGCATATTATTCTGAAGCTGATTCGCTTGACACTCAAATTGGATTATTTTTGCGACCATTTAAACGGGATGAGTAATAAAAGCAGACAAGCCGTACGTGTATTTGCACCGGCGACAGTAGCCAATGTGGCGGTGGGATATGATGTATTAGGCTTTGCGCTAGATCGGCCAGGGGATGAGATTATAGCTAGATTTGGATCTACACCAGGGCTTTCTATAACACAAATACACGGCACCAAAAAACCACTTCCCCGCGATCCGGAGAAAAATACAGCCACTAAAGGTGTACTGGCCCTTCTGAAGGATTTAGGAGAAGAAGAAACAGCCATCGAGATAGAAATATTTAAAAAAATGCCATTTGGCAGTGGGATGGGATCCAGCGCAGCCAGTGCCGCAGCAGGTGTGATGGCGGTCAATGAACTGTTGGGAAGACCACTTGCTAAAAGAGCTCTGGCGAAATATGCCATATTGGGAGAAAGCGCTGCTGATGGCGCCATACATGGAGACAATGTCATTCCTTCCCTGGTGGGTGGCATGGTTTTGATACGGGATAATGCCACTTGCGATTTTATTAAATTACCCGTACCAATGGGATTAAAAGTCTTTGTTATTTATCCTGAGATCGAAATTTTGACTAAAGATGCGAGAGCGGTGCTCGACAAGGATGTGCCTCTTTCTTCATTAATAGCACAGACAGGTAATATTGCTTCATTTGTCGCGAGTCTTTATACATCGGATCTCGAGTTGATGAAAAGGAGTTTAACCGACCACGTCATAGAACCACAGAGGGCGCAATTGATACCGCATTTTTATGACCTTCAGGAAATGGCCCTGAGCAAAGGGGCGATGAATTATACGATCAGTGGGGCAGGACCAAGTATGTTTGGATTTGCACAAAATTCACTAATTGCGGAAGATGCTTGTGATGCTATTTGTGCACATTTAAGAGCACAAGGGATAGATGTGCAACACTATATTTCTGGCATCAATGTCACCGGATCATATAAAATGTAAGTAACGAGGCCCACATCATGCGATTTTATAGCACAAAAAATAAAAATTCAACCGTTGATCTGCGGACAGCGGTACTACAAAGTTTGCCTCCGGATAATGGTTTGTATATGCCGGAGACCATACCGGAACTTTCAGATGCTTTTCTTAAGAATATTCAAAATTTAAGTTTCCAGGAAATCGCCATTGAGATTTCCAATTTCTATTTGTCAGAGGATTTCAACCAGGATGAAATAGAGCAGCTTATAAGGCACGCGATTAATTTTCCTGCACCCTTATTTTCCCTTTCAGAGCAACTCCATGTCTTAGAATTATGGCATGGTCCGTCGTTGGCATTTAAAGATTTTGGAGCCCGGTTTATGGCAGCTGTCATGTCCAGGTTGGTCGAGGGATCAGATCAAAAGCTGACAATTCTGGTTGCAACGAGCGGCGACACAGGAGGTGCTGTGGCTGCAGGATTTTTACGAGTAGACAATGTAGATGTCATTATCCTATACCCGTCTGGAAAAGTAAGCCCGCTACAAGAAAAACAATTGACAACGCTTGGTCAGAATATCACTGCACTGGAAGTAGCCGGCACTTTTGACGACTGCCAGGCCCTGGTGAAAGAAGCATTTCTTGACAATGAGGTGAATCAGCGATACATGCTGAGTTCGGCTAATTCAATCAATATCACGCGACTAATTCCTCAGTCTTTCTATTATTTTGAAGCGTATAAACAATTGAAGGACAGATCCGGAGATTTAGTTTTCTCTATCCCGTCAGGTAATTTTGGGAACCTCACTGCAGGCCTTTTGGCAAAGAAAATGGGCTTGCCAGTCCACCAATTTATCGCCGCCACCAATGTCAATGATGTCGTTCCTGAATATCTGGACAAGGGCGAATACCTGCCACGACCATCAGTCGCCACTATATCTAATGCGATGGATGTCGGAGCCCCTTCTAATTTCAGAAGAATGGAAGACCTCTATGGTCATCTATGGAAAGATATGAAGCAGGACATTACAGGTTATGCATATAATGACGTTCAAACTCGATCAGCAATAAAAGAAATAAAAGAGCAGTATGACTATGTAATGGATCCACATGGAGCTGTTGGTTTCCTGGCTGCACGAGCATATCAAGAATGGCATCCGGAAGCCAATGTGATCATCATGGAGACGGCGCATCCAGCTAAGTTTTTACCAGTTATGGAACCAATCCTCGGAGAGATACCCGTACCTGAGCGATTATCGATTCTAAGTAAGAGGGAGAAAATGGCGCATTCTATTGGGATTGGGTATGGGGAGTTTAAGGAGTGGTTGTTGGGTCGGTGATTTCATGTAGCAGCATCACTTGACAGTGGGCTTTATGTCCAATGCACACCCACATTAACACGTCAGCAGTCACCACGCCCTCACTTAAAATTCAATTATGCCTATCCCTATGCATTGACCACGTCGTTTAGCAGGATCACTTTGACAGTGGGCTTTATGCCCAATGCACGCCCACACCCACAAAAAGAAGAAATAATCACTCTTGCTGCTACAAATCGAGCGTGCTTTTCAAAACGCAGTTGCCATGTCGTTTAGCAGCATCACTTGACAGTGGGCTTCTTGCCCAATGCATGCCCACACTCACATAAAGAAGAAGCCTTCTTGTCCCCGGTATCAAATCTCTGCACCTGTCAAATAATCATACAAAACGAGGTGATTTTCCCATTAATTTAGCATCCAAAACCTACCTGCTCCACATAACATAAGAATCTGATATCTTTGCCGCGTGGAAAATCTCAAACGCCTTCTACAAGCGTATAGAGGAGACAGTAGAGTAGAAGGTATCGCACAGAAGTTGAAAGCTTCTGATCATTCATGTCGAATACTTTCTACCGGCATGGTAGGAGCGCAGGAATGCTTTGTCATGATGGGACTGAAAGGACAGGGTTTTCATAATCATGTATTCATTGTTACAGACAAAGAAGAAGCGGCTTATACGCAAAATACGCTAGATAATCTCAGTACAGATCGTGCTGTATCGCTATTCCCGGATTCTTTCAAAAGGCCATTGCATTTCGAAGAACTGGATGCTCATAATATTCTGCAAAGGACAGAGGCTATCAACAGGATGAATCTCAATCCCAAAGGCGGTGAGATCATCGTCACCTATCCTGAAGCCATCTTTGAAAAGGTAGTTGATCCCAAACTGATCGCTG
This sequence comes from Saprospiraceae bacterium, assembly GCA_029262975.1. GTDB lineage: Bacteria > Bacteroidota > Bacteroidia > Chitinophagales > Saprospiraceae > JAJRXG01. The sequence goes on along the minus strand of JAJCYJ010000257.1, from coordinate 2,133 downwards.
ACCAAAAGATTGAAATAGAAGTTGGTGAGTCACTTGATTTTGATACCATCCTCGAAGTATTGATTGAGTATGGGTTCGAGCGGGTTGATTTTGTCTACGAGCCCGGGCAGTTTTCGATCCGAGGAGGCATCGTAGATATCTTCTCTTATGGCAATGAATGGCCCTACCGGGTAGAACTTTTTGATGATGAAGTGGAGAGCGTCAGAATGTTTAATCCGGGGGATCAGAGATCTATCAGGTCCATCAGCAAGATTGCTATCATTCCCAATGTGACAGGCCAGTATACTGCTGAACAGAAGGTGCCAATATTTGAAGTCTTTCCTCCAGACACGCTGATCTGGATTAAGGATGGAGATTATATGATAGACCGGCTTCAAAGTTGTTTTGACAAGGCCGGACAATTCGCCCAGGATCTTGTCGCGATGGAAAATCAACAGTTACGGGATATATTCAAGGATCGCACTTTTATATACCCGAGCGAAATCATGAGTTATATCAATGATCACGCTATCATATTCATGTCAAAATCCAATATGGTCATAGATTATGACCTCGTGCAAGATTTTGGCGGCAAGCCACAACCAAGTTTTAATAGAAGTTTTGATTTATTGATTGAAGATCTTCAACTAAAAGAGAAGAAAGGACTCGAGAATTACCTCTTCACCGATAGCACAAAACAAATAGAACGGTTTTATGCAATCTTCGAAGACCTGAATGCCAACGTGCATTTTCATCCGATTACCAAGTCAGTCCACCAGGGATTTATTGATGAGCATGTGAAGGTTGCCTGCTATACAGATCACCAGATATTTGAAAGATTTCATCGGTACAAACTGCGTCGTGGCTTTACACGTGAGCAGGCCATGAATCTCAAGATGATCCGCGAATTACAGCCCGGAGATTATGTGGTCCACATTGATCATGGTGTCGGGAAGTATTCGGGACTGGAGAAAATTGATATCAATGGTCATATACAAGAATCGGTAAGGTTATTCTATAAAAATAATGATATCCTCTATGTCAGTATCAACTCATTGCACAAAATATCCAAATATATAGGCAAGGATGCCTCCCCTCCAAAGCTGGATAAGATCGGCAGTGATGCGTGGAAGACACTGAAGAGAAAGACAAAAAAGAAAGTAAAAGATATAGCGAAGGAGTTGATTAAACTCTATGCGAAAAGAAAGTCCACCCCTGGATTTGCTTGTGCACCAGACGGATATTTACAAAATGAATTGGAAGCGTCGTTTATATACGAAGACACTCCTGATCAATTGTCTTCGACGATTGCAGTTAAAGAGGATATGGAAAAGGCATATCCAATGGACAGGTTGATTTGTGGTGATGTGGGATTCGGAAAGACAGAAGTTGCGATACGCGCATCATTTAAAGCAGTGGTTAATGGAAAGCAGGTAGCCATTTTGGTGCCAACCACGATCCTTGCCTTACAACACTATAAGACGATTGGGGAGCGATTAGCAGACTTCCCTGTCACAGTAGACTATGTCAACCGGTTCAAGACCACTGCACAAAAGAAAAAAACTTTTGAAGAGGTCAAAGCCGGGAAAGTCGATATTATTATCGGGACTCATGCATTGCTTAACAAGAAAGTCGAATTTAAGGATTTGGGTCTGTTAATCATTGATGAAGAACAAAAATTTGGTGTTGCCGCAAAAGAAAAACTTCGTGATAAAAAAGTAAATGTTGATACCCTTACACTGACAGCCACGCCTATCCCGCGTACCCTGCAATTTTCGTTGATGAATGCCCGGGATCTTTCTATAATTAGAACACCACCACCAAACCGACAACCCATTCATACAGAAAGACGTGTCTTTAATGATGAGATTATAAAAGAGTCTATTTACTACGAGGTACATCGAGGAGGCCAAGTCTTTTTTGTCCATAATCGTGTGAAGACCTTAGCTGATATCACGGCGATGATTAAGAGGTTGTGTCCTGATGTTTCGGTGACAATGGCCCATGGACAATTGGAGCCGAAGAAATTGGAAGAGACGCTGGTTGATTTTATTGGCCATAAATATGATGTGCTGGTTTGTACCAATATCATTGAGACAGGTCTTGATATTCCAAATGCCAATACGATGATCATCAATAATGCACATAACTTTG
>JAJCYJ010000256.1 GCA_029262975.1 Saprospiraceae bacterium | reverse complement strand
ATTTGGATTGTTGTCATCGCAATCCTGATTGGCACAAATACCATCGTTATCCTTGTCTCCGCCTTCATCTGCACAAAGAAATGTGCCGGCACAAGTGCAGCCATCATCTTGCCACTTATCATTTATGGATTTAGAATTTTTATCGTCGCATGGGTTGCCCGGAATCTGCTTTCGCCCGACATTTGAATCCTCATCATTGCAATCTTCATCTCTGCAAATGCCATCTCCATCTTCGTCTCCTCCCATGGTAGCACATGGCGAAAGGACTCCTGCACATGTACATCCATCAGAAAGGATCTTGTCTTCAATAGTTTTATCATTCTTGTCATCACAAAGGGTACCGATTTGTTGTTTCTGTCCAACAGTTGAATCCTCGTCATTGCAGTCATCGTAGGCGCATATTTGATCCTGATCCCGATCTCCTCCTTGATCCGCACAAAGAGCAGCGGATTGCTCCGGCCACAAAAAGAATATCAGAAAAATTATCAATAAAATACCTGCACCCGGAATCAGCCATTTTGGAATTTTTTCCGTGAATGATCCTGATGTAGCACTGTTTGGAGTAACCTTTGATGCTTCTTGAGCCACAGGACCTCCTTCAATCTGTTTGATAATAAATATGATACTGTTGTTGATCTGATTTAGTTCAAGTGAAGCATCTTCATTATTTATCAGACCTTTGACTTGCTTACTTGTTAGGGTATTATAGCGACGCTGCAGGTCTAGAATTTCGTAACGTAAGGATTTGTCTTTTATGTTTTCCAACAATATTTCCAGACATTTCTCAGTCTTACCCTGGGCGAACAACTTTTGTGCTTTGGGGATAAATGCTTCAGGTGACATAGTAGGTTCTTTATCATTAAATGTACAAAGTAAAAATTGCAAAATACCACCTGTCTTATTTAACTATCCTATCTCTATTTTTTTTAACTGTTTTTGAAATTTGCTTTCTAATTCCTCTTTTTTAGTTTCTTTAATTTAATGGACTCATTCATATTCTCAAGGCATAGTAATTAGCCATTCAAGATCCTCCTATGAAGAACTTTGTCCTAAGGTTGCTTTAGTTTGCCCATATGAGGTCATTGTCATATGCCCGTTGTGTGTAAGTTGCACCTTGTCTTGCCCTGAAATAGCTTGTCAAAAAATGTTAGGTAATGCCAATCGATAAAAATACCCCTTCTATTCTTTGCTGTGTAATTGACGTCTCAATTAACCAAGATACATGGGTGACGATAAAAGTTAAATTAATGGTGGCAGTCTGTGATAAAGTGACTTGATTATAATTGAATAACGCATTATCTTTCGTCGATCCAGAAATCTTCTAATCTGGTTGAATGTTGTAACCTTTATTTGTGACTGTTTCTGATAATTATTATTTCTGATTCAGGAAATTGAAACGGTACCTTTTCGTCGTCTATGGCAGATTGTATTAACGACATTAATTGTGAGGATGAAGATAGGTAATATTCAAAAGAATTTATTCTAAGACCTCCTGAAATAGCAAATAGATATTCATGTCACTTGTATTCAATAAGATAAGTTAAAATGGCTTATTTTTAGATGCTTTTAAGCATTTATGTAACCTGTTTCAATTCTAAATGTCATGAAAAAAACTATCTTTTTCCTAATTTTATTAATGATATTTTGTACATCGAGTTCTTTTTTAATTGCACAAGAACTTCTTGAAGTTGAAGGGGCCATACAAATAAAACATACTACTAATCCAACCCCGGTTGAGGGGACTATAAGATGGAATGGTGAAGATTTTGAAGGTTGGGATGGCCAAGAATGGATATCTCTTACCACTGGGAGGACTATTTCAGATGTTCAAGGTAACATATATCGCGTCGCTAAAATTGGAACGCAGTATTGGATGGCAGATAATTTAAAGACAGAGAAATATGCCAATGATGATTTTATTCCTGACGGTACCGGACTTGGAGATATTTCAGCTAATCCAACACCAAATTTCTTTTTCTATTATGACGACGACATAGATAATGTTACAAGGTATGGACGCTTGTATACTTGGTATGCAGCTACAGATAATCGCAACATCTGTCCTACGGGATGGCATGTCCCTTCTGAAGCAGAATTCAATACACTCATAACGTACTTAGGGGGGGCAACTTTGGCAGGAGGGAAAATGAAAATTGAAGGAACTGGACGTTGGAACAGTGATAAGGGTGACAACACAAGTGAATTTTCGGCATTACCCGGAGGACGGCGTACCCCGACAGGGATGTTTGTTGCAGATGGTGCAGCTGGATATTATTGGTCCACGAGTGAACAATCACCATCTGTCGGAAAAAATTTAGAGCTCCTCGGAGGTTTTGAAAACGCTAATATTTTACCAGTACTTTCTAAGAAAGATGGACATTCTGTAAGATGTATTAGAGATTAAATCTGTATTACCATATCTTTCTAAAGGAAGTTTGAATCATGTAATAAGGAATGGAATTTACCAATCCCGCATTGTGCGTAGGTTGCACCTATATACACCATATTGTATAAACAAATTCCTTCCAAATTTCAATTGTCTTAACCAAAAAAGATGCAACATTTCAACATGATCTGACAAGTATTATCTAGGTCGATAATCTTGCATTGTTCAAGTAAATATCCATTAGTAGATGCAACCTTCGAATATCGTTTAGAGAAAAGGAATCTTTGCAAGCTCTTTTAACTAATCTGGAAATCATTTTTAGGTCAATAATTTAATCAATCGTATTACCCTTATTCAGTCTTATTGGTTTTATTCCTGTTGAAATATTTCTTCAATTGGCAATTGGAATAATTTAGATATTTTGAAAGCCAAAGGTAGGCTTGGATCAAATTTACCTTTCTCGATCGCGTTTATGGTCTGGCGAGAAACTTCTAACTTAATTGCAAGATCAGCTTGCGTAAGATCATTCTGCGCACGAAGCACTTTTAAGGAATTTTTCATTTGTATCTTTTTTGACCGAGCAATACACTAACCAAATAAGTTAGACTCATCAATATCACTAAAAATGAAATTTCAGCATCTTGCATAATGATGTTTGTTGTATCTAATAACGAATAACTTAAGCCTCCAACTACGCCCACCCCAAGAGCCATAGCCATTCCTTCTAATTGAATTTTCTTTTGGAGATCATCCAAACTGTTTAGATGTCTGATGTTTGCTAATATCAATCCTACTCCAAGCAGAGCATTTAGTATAATTGCAGTTACCGTCAGAATACTTTCACCTTCCCAGAGAAACTCGGGCCCAAAAGTGGCTATAGCCATTGATAGTACCCAAGCCAATGTCCAAAGCGCAAGGTTTTTTGTGTTCTTTTTAACTCGTGTATTCCAATCTTGATTTTCCATATGTTAATATTACTTGATATAATGTCGTGTATAATTTACACAAAGATAAATAAACTTGTCATAATGTCAAGTACACTTGATATATAATTTATGATAGAAAAACATTAACCGTTGTTTAGGTTTCAAATTTGAGTATAACTTTCTCTAAAAATTCATAGGCTGATTAGTGTCTTTCAAAGGGAATTTGAATCAGGTTCTTTTAAAGAAATCAGCAAATATCTAGTCTATAGATTGTAGCTTGGGGTTAAGTACTAATTAGGTTGGAAACACTACTGTTATCAAGTGAAAGAATAACCTCTGTATTCCTTTACCCTCCTTTCACATCTCTCAAAAAAGGAAAGATGAATGTGACTCATCCACTTCATGACTCTCAGTTCTTACCTATTCCATATCTTTAACCAATGCTCACCTACCTACGAAATATAAGAAAGTCATTAATTGACTCCCGTAGTGTTAGAAAGTACGTATTATATGCCTTTGGAGAGATATTTCTTGTCATGATAGGCATTCTGTTGGCTTTACAAGTCAACAGATGGAATGAAAATAGAAAGGATAGAGCATTCGAAATCCTGTCACTTGTTCAGATTAAAGGAGATTTGTTGACCGATATCGCATCACTCAATAGACAAGACTCTTTCCACAAAAACAATGGCATAAAGAATATCAAGGCAATTGAATTATTTAATAATGCTACATCTATAGAGATATTAGAAAAATAATATCCACAGATTATTTCCGTGCCGACGAACTTTCTGTAAAAGCCCAACTTATGATGAATTGCTCAATAGTGGACGCTTATCAATAATTAAGAATAAGGTTTTCCGCCAGCAAATTAATGACCATTACAAAATGGTAGGCCGCTATAAATACTACGTAGGAGCCAATAATACTGATATTATTAGGAGTTCATTTGATCCTGTATATTTTCCAATAAACATCTTGTTCGATCAACTTGACACAAAACCAATTGCCAATAATTTTGATATATCGTGGATAGGAAATCCAAGATCTACTACTTACATGGCTTTTTAATCAGGCTTAGGATATAGCTATAGCATTACAACTGAAAAACTAAGCTATATTAATGGCATTATAAAAAGCAGCGAAAGATTAGTTGATGAAATCGAACGTGAATTAGAAAATAAGGGAGTTTATGAATAACCATAACCCTCGTCGTACGCAGGATGCTCTCCGTTGAATGCAAGGTGCACCTACGCTTCTTAATATTGCACAACTAGATGCCTTTCAAAATTCAATCGACTTAATCAACTTAGATTGAGCGGTACATTCTAATCTAACAAGTTGTATCTACATAGTTGATCTATCGTTGTTTATATAAAAATCCATTGGTTGGTGTAACCAATATATGACCCTAAGAGGAAAGAACAAAGGTGGAAATGTGCACCTGAAGCATGGGCAACACTTCCACATAGTTCACTACCTTTAGTTTATCTTCACATTCCTCAGATAAATGAGACATTTAATTGATTACTTAATAGCGCTTTTGAAAAGGAAGTGTCACTTTTTTTTATTTTACTTAATCAGCATAAATGTTTATTTTTTATTTATTGTCGACGTTTCTTCTCAGATTTTAACTCAAGATCATTTTTTGTCTTTAGACACACGATATTTTTATCCGGGTTATTCAAATAGGGCGGTAGGTCAATTGGGCACGGAATTATTGCAATTGTCCTCCCTTCCAGCTGATGCACTTGTCAGAAAAGACTCTATTAACAGCATGGAAGGAAATTTTTTATTCTATAGCAAACGGGAAGCTAGATTTATGGTAAATGGCCTCCTAAAATTTGTAACCTCGGCAATAATTTCACCCGGATTTACTTTTGCATATCATGAGTATGGACATGGAACACGAGCCGCTGCAGTTGGCTTTAGGCCTTTTTATGGACATGGTTCTATCAGATCCCCAGATGATTATCTGTTCGCCATATCAGGTGCTGTAAAATTGAATGACAGTTTTTTACCGTATTATTTAGCTAGCTTATTTAATACTGCCGGATATACGGTCACCAAACCTGATGATTTTTTATTTAACCCCAGATTCGATTTATTAGATGCTGGTTGGGATTTGGATCTAGCTGCATCAGGTATAAATAATGAGATGCTTTTTAGCGAATATATTGAAGATGACATTTCATATAGAGGTGGTCATTTGGGCCACCTTATCCCCTATATATCCGGCAAACTGTCCGCACAAAACTATTCGATATCCAATGGCATATTTAATGATCTTGGTAATATCCTGAGAATCTATAAAGATCAGGGCAAAGATATATCTGAAGAAGATGTTAAAAGGGGTAGTTGGATAGCGGCTTTGGGTAGTACTATGAGTTACCAATTGATGTGGCAAATGATTAATATGTTTAGGGGAAAAGATTCTAATTTCAGCCCCTGGCACATTGGCGCATTCGATTTACCGAATACTTCATTCTATATAAATCAAGAAGGCCTTTCACTGAAAATTAAAAGTACATATTATAATAAAAAATGGCGATTCCCATTTTTTATTGAACATATAATTCAGGGCGGAGGCCAAACCGAGGTAGGCCTTAAGGCACAAAGAAGATTTGACAAATTTGAATTGGCACTCGGCACCATTGTAAGTAAAAGTGTTGAATTAGATGCTGAAGTTATTTATAAACCACATAAAAAGTTTTTCTTCTCAGCGGGGTATACACTATACAATTTAAACAATCTAAATGGCCGGCGACTTATTCCGGATTTACAAAATGCAAATAGCTTTAATGCATTATTTCTAAGAGTGTCGTATGTATATTGATGACGTATGCTTTCTCAAAAAAACAACCTACCATCTTTACTGAGAGTTCATAAAAAACCTGATTATCCCATAGACTTTGTAGTGTAGAGAGAGGAATTCTATACCTG
>JAJCYJ010000255.1 GCA_029262975.1 Saprospiraceae bacterium | reverse complement strand
GCTTTTTCTCCTTCTGCCGGAACTATCTGAACCTGGCGATAATGAGGCCATCCTTCATCATCTTTTCCAACATATTCGTAGAAACCAAACAAAGACAATAAATGACACGTCGCTACATGCATCAAATCTTGTTTTTCTTCTTTGGTATAGGATGTCTGTATGATATTTGATTCCTGGACACCGATCAAAAGAAGGATAATCTGAAGATCGGGCAATTCCTCACAGGACATATCATCTTTTACCTGATGTCTGATGCGTAACCATTCAAAATCTATTTGCCAATCTTCCATGATCATCGTAATGCCCGCAAATATACTTTTATCTTAAATCTTTATAAAAATGTAATGTAATGATTATTCAATTCTGACATATGCAGATACTTTTTGGGCTCTTAGAGCTGCCGGTATAGAAGCTCCTATACCTAATGCCATGACAGTGACTAAGATGATTAATATATCAAGTCCCTCTATCTCCATTGGATAATTTGTGATCGAAAAACCATCCGGAACTGTAATAATCCCTATTGTTTTTTGAAAAATATAGAATACAGCTGAAAAAAACAGCCCCAGTATAAAACCCAGACCACTAATCATCCCGCCTTCGATAAGAAAGATATTTTTTATAGTTCGCTTTGTAGCTCCAAAACTTTGAAGAACAGCAATATCCTTCCGTTTGTCAAGTACGATCATCCATAGGCATCCTATGATATTGAATATTATTAGGATAAGCGTAAAACTGAAAATTAGATATGAAGACCACTTCTCTATATTCATAATCTTTAGAACAGAAGCATCCTGGTCAATCCTGTCCAAAATGTCGTACTCATCCTGAGAAAAAACTTGTGATAATGCAGTTCTTACATCCTTTGGTGTGGTATCTGGGTTTGTTCTGAACTCTATGGCTGATACTTCTCCTTTTAAATCAAGAAGTCCTGCCGCCATATCATAATCGACTAATACATATTGATTGTCGCGTTCATTTCTAATTAGGAATACCCCGGAAACTAATAGAGATCTGCTTTTAAAATCTCTATCCAATGCTCCTCTTTTTTTTCGGTTTGGTACAGAGAGCTTTAGGGATTCAAGTTTGCTTGATATGGATATATTAAGCGTGTTATAAATTCCATTACCTACCACTGCCTGGTAAATACCGTCTGTTGGTTTAAAGTCAGCCTTTCCTGTTCGTATTGCCTTGACTAAATCAGTAGTCTGTAAATAATGGTTATCTACACCTTTAATTACGCCTATCTGTTGTCTTGAATTATATTCAATATGAGTTACCTCCTCTATGACTTTGCTAAAACTATGAATCTCGGGAAGCTGATCTAACCGGCGAAGTAACTCGTCATCAATCTTAAAAAATTTACCCTTTTTAGACACAACTTTATAGTCTGGATTGAAAGAATCCAGGTGTTCCTTGGTAAGCTTTTCGAAACCATTGAAAACAGAGAGTATTAAAAGCAGTGCCGCAGTACCTATCGAAATTCCTAATACAGAAATACCTGTAATCAGATTGATTGCATTCGTGCTTTTCTTACCGAAAAGATACCTTTTTGCAATTTGATAGGAGATTCGCATAAAAGCGTCAATGATAATCAATTATTCGATGACCAAAGCATCATATATAACCTCTTGAATTCTGGGTCTGTAATCACCTTTTCCAAGCTTATTATTATTCATTGTTGGATACGTACGATTAGATAGAAAGACATAGACAAGATCATGATCAGGATCTGCGAAGACCGCAATGCCCGTAAAGCCAAGATGTCCAAATGTGTGTCTGCTGGCTTTAATTGACATATTTTGGCTTTTATCCGGGTTTAACTCTTTCATATCGAATCCTATTCCTCTTCTGGATGAACGCCAATGTCTCTGTGTATAATATTTGATGGTATTGGGTCTGAGATACTGCTTTCCTCCATAATACCCACCATTCAGGAGCATTTGCATGAGTATTGATAGTTCGAGACTGTTAGAGAACAATCCTGCATGTCCGCTTACTCCGTCCATCATGGCTGCTCCCATATCGTGTACCGTCCCCTGGATAACTTCCTGACGCCAATATTTATCTTCCTCACTCGGTGCAATTTCAGCCTTATCAAAAACTCGATATGGATTAAATAATGTCCGCCTCAGACCTAAAGGTTTATAAAAGTTCATCTCAGCATAACCATCAACCTGATAACCCGTAATATTTTTAACTGTTCGATTTAGAATATAGAAAGCCAGATCACTGTACCGATAGTTATTATTGTCTCTTAACGATGAAGAAAAAACCTTCCTCCAGATGGTGTCGGGATAATCCGATCTTAGATACAGTTTTGGTGTAACCATAATATTGAAATCAGGGGAAGGAGAAGAATGATAATATCTGGCTGAGGGCGTATTCTTTTTTTCAGGATCCATTGTATTGGCATAAAAAGGGATCCACCCTGCCAAGCCGCCGACATGCGCCAGGATATCTTCATATATCAATGATGCTTTATTGGTAGTATCCTCTTCTGGGACGTATCTCGCTATAGGTTCGTTTAGACTAAAAAACCCATTGTCCTGAAGATGCATAACACTTATAGTTGATGCAAGAATTTTGGTAACTGATGCAACATCATATAAATCTGTATTTCTGACCTTTGTTTTCTTGTCATATGTATGATATCCAAAAGCTTCATGAAAGACAATCTTATTATCTTTCGCCACAAGTACCTGGCAGCCCGGTGCTGCTTTCTCCGTAATCATTTCTTCAACAATTTTGTGGATTAGATGGAGTGAATCCGAATTGAGGCCTACCGCTTCCGGAATGGCAAACCCTATTCTATTTAGACTGGGGATATTAATACCTGTCCCAGATCTGTATCGTTCGCTGGCACTTACGGGAAGTTTTCCTGTAATATCTATCGCCCCAAATAGAGCTTGTGCAGCAGCTTCCTGGGCAAGAGGGTCCTCTTCAAATGCCATCAAAACACCTGGAATTTGATCAAAATGCTTTAGGGCATATGGTGATCCAAACAAGGTGACAACGACTCGAGTCTGCTCAGCCAGGTCGTGTATAAATTTGATTTGTTGATTATGCAGCCCAAAATTTTTACTTGCATATCTGCTCATTCCGTGAATAGAGATAAATGCAATATCCTTTTTTGCTAATTTTTCTAACCTGGATTGATACACCTCATTTTTTGATCCTGCTGGTAATGTATAATGATCTACATCTGCATACGAATTCATTCTTTTTTGAAATGCTGTAAGTGTAGCAGTACCCAAGCTGATACTTCCAAATTTAGTATCAGAAATTTCTCTGACAGGCAGTGTGTTTTGACTATTAGAGACTAATGTGATAGCTCTTTCATATATCCTGGCTTTGATAACCTGGGCATGCTTGCTATTAAGTTCTTTACTTAATTCTGAAGATGCTACTTTGCCCTGACTGATGTGCAAGCCCAGATTGTACTTTGCTTCAAGAATTCGCCTCACACTAGCATCTAATCTTTGCATTGTAATGATACTATCTGCCACCGCCTTTTTAACTGCCGATATTCCCTGATGAATGTTTTCGGGAATCAAAAGGACATCATTTCCGGCAAGGAAGGCCTGAACATCCGCTTCTCCAGGCTTAAAATGTTTTGTAACACCCTTCATATCCATGGCGTCAGTAAAGATTAATCCCTTGAATTTCATTTCCTCACGTAGAAGATCATGTGTGGCCTTTTCAGATACCACGGTTGGTCTGTTTGGTCTTTTATCAAGTGCCGGTACCTGTAGGTGGGTGACCATGATAGCGGGAATGCCCTGATTAATCAACATCTTAAATGGAAACAATTCGATACT
>JAJCYJ010000254.1 GCA_029262975.1 Saprospiraceae bacterium | reverse complement strand
CAGGTTGTCTTTATTATAGCGGGGCCTTATGGTGCACACCGACTACTAAAGGATCGGGCTGACTATGTTCTTTCTCTGTCAGAACTTACACTTACTCATGACATGGTGCGCATATTCATCATGGAACAAATCTACCGGGCTTTTACAATTATTCGAGGAGAGAAATACCACAATGAGTAGCAGATATGATTTCATCATATCTCCAATCCGGGTTACAGCAAAGTCGCAGAGCAGAGGTAACAATTGAGCATCAGTAATCCTTTTGATAACACACTTGTTGCGTAAGGATTCTTACGATACGTTAAAATCATTCTCCTGACGCAGCTTTCTCCGCAGCATCAATTTTTAACATCTGCTCTAAGACGGCATCAAGGTTTTCAGCAGGCACCTTTTTGAGTCTTATCTTTTTATTTTTATCGAGGATGAAAATTTTTGGAGTACTGGTAGCATAGTATTTAGCAAGAATCCTGTCTTTACCAAATTCATCACCTGCATTTATTAAGCCGTTCATTCCTTTCTTCTCGGCATCTTCCCAGCATTTGCCAAAATCCTTGCCTATCTGTGTACAGATAGTCACAACATCTACCCCTTTATCTTTGTACTTCTCATTAAATGCTATGACATGCGGCATTGCCTTAGTACAATGACTACAGTCTGGTTTCCAAAACACTAAAACAGTATATTCTTTATTCAGATCGCCCAGAGATAAGGGTGTACCATCCTGTCTTTGAATATGAAAATCGGGTGCAGGTTTCCCGATAAGCAAGGGTTCTATTTTTTTAGCATTTGATACAATTTCGTTAAGATTCTCTTCCGTGACCCACGGCGCCTTTCCTTTCCCATAATAATTTAGAGCAAGATGAACATAGACTGCATCTAAACCAATGTATTTAGAGTTGCCATACTTATTAAGAAAATAGCTTAAATAATATCTATACATTTCTGATTTATCATCCATTAGAGAAAGAAGATATTCTACGGATGTGATCGCTGAATCAGGATTAACAGGTGTCAAATTTTCCAGGTAATAATTAATCCGCTGATGCAATATGGGTGTGCGCAATATCGCCGGATGTTTCATATCAATGTTATCAAAATAACGGGCTTTATAGTAGGTGTATTTTTTTTGCTGAATTTCTTCATCCGTACCTTCCATCTCAGGAAATGAAAAAGGCAGATTTGATTTTATCAATATTGCTGCAATACTGCTGGGATGTTCGGCTATAACCTTTTCCTGCTTTTGTCTGACTAATCCGGCAATCGTAATTTTATCTCTTAATAATTGATCTCTTACCGACACCAAAACAGAATCCGTATCAACAATTATCCTATCCAGTCTGCTTTGCTCTCGCTGTGCATCATTGATGAAGTGCAGGTAATCGTAAAATATTTCATTTTCAATAGATCCGCTAAATTCGATTTCACTTTCAGCAAGAGTATCAATCGTAACTTTAAATTCCTGATCGTTCTCTCCAACCAAAACTTGATAAAACAGCCCTTCTGGTACGGAAACCACGATATACATTCCGGGCTCGATGAGGCTGTCCTGAACAAAACGAAAGGATTCATCTTTTCCCGCTCGGTTAATTGAATCTTTTACCAATAATTTATCCGCCAGATAATAACCGAAAATGAGCGTGTCAGAATTGTAGTTTTTAACATCGAACTCAATGTTAGCTTGACCTAAAAGCGACTTACTACAAACAAGTGCTAATACTGAAAGAAGTAGATATTTATACATAAGGCTTAGAATGAACTTCAATTAGATAAACAGATATTTTTCCAAAATATTCGCAAAAGTGAACTTTTAAGTGCTCTTTAACAAGTATGACTAGCGAGAATAGTAAATCAGTGTATTTAGATTAAGCAGATTTGACGATCGAAACAATAATATTTTTTGAAACGGGAGTATGTGTCTCACGATTTATCAAATGAATAGGTACAAGTGGGTTGGCTTCTGGAAAGTAGGCAGCAACACAGCTTCTTGGTATATCATATGGAACTGCTTTAAATGATTTGACTGATCTGCTTACGCCTTCATAGACACTCGTTACATCTATTTCTTGTCCTGGCCAAAGATTTATTTCGGACATGTCCAATTCGTTCATTAAAAGAACTTCACGGCCGTTTTTTATACCTCTGTACCTATCATCAAGCCCATAAAGGGTCGTATTATACTGGTCATGCGCGCGAACGGTTGTAAGCCGAAAGGTGCCAGGGCTAAGCGTCATCTCTGGCCTTTTATTAACAGTAAAAATCGCCTTGCCTGTCTTCGTTTTAAATACTCGCTCTTTAACTCCATTAGGCAAGTAAAAGCCACTTCCTAACCGAACTCGTTCGTTGTATGCGTCAAATCCTGGAATGACTTCTTCGATCTTGTCTCGGATTCTATCATAATCAGCAGTCAAGAGGTCCCAATCAATTGATATATCTTTCTTATCTCGCAATGTGACTTTAGCTATTCCGGCAATTATCGCTGGTTCGCTTTTAAGATGAGGAGATTTAGGTGCTAATACCCCTTTAGAATTGTGTACGATTCCCATGCTGTTTTCTACACTTACGAATTGATATCCAGATTGTTGCAGATCGATTTCAGAACGCCCCAGTGTAGGCAGTATGAGCGCTTCTTGTCCATGAACAAGATGGGACCTATTCAGTTTTGTACTTACATGCACGGTTAGGTGACAATTCCTTAATGCAGTGGCAGTATAGTCTGTATCAGGAGTCGCAGAGACAAAATTGCCACCCATTCCGATAAATACTTTCGCCTTGCCTTCATACATAGCCCGAATAGCTGGTACGGTGGCGTATCCATGTTTTCTAGGAGGCTCAAAATCAAATGCTTGTCCTAATTTATCCAGAAATGTACCAGGCATTTTTTCCCATATGCCCATAGTTCGATCTCCCTGAACATTGCTATGACCTCTTACAGGACAGGGTCCTGCTCCAGGTTTTCCGATAGCTCCTCTTAATAGCAGTAGATTTACAATTTCCCGAACATTTTGTACTCCATTTTCATGTTGCGTTATTCCCATCGCCCAACAAATAATCATCTTTGGGCGCGCTGCGATTAACGAAACAGACTCTCTGATCAATTTTTCTGACACACCAGAGTCTGCGATACACTTTTGTAGATCTTCCTGGCTTATGGCATTCATAAATTCTTCAAATCCTGAGGTATGCTCCTCAATAAATTCATGATCAATGATATTACCGTGCTCTTTCTCCAATTTTAATAAAAGCAATATGATGGCCTTTAACAATGCAACATCTCCATTGATCTGTACTTGAAGATATAAATCTGCTATTGCTACCCCACCTGACATCATCTTCAGTGGTCGCTGTGGATTAGTATACTTTATCAAGCCTGCCTCTTTCAGTGGATTGATTGCGACAATCTTGCCACCATTCTCTTTGCACTTTTCAAGCGCAGTCATCATTCTTGGATGATTGGTACCTGGGTTTTGGCCAATAACTAGAATGATTTCTGCTTCATGAATATCATTTAAAGTGACCGAGCCTTTTCCTATACCCAATGTCTGAGTAAGTCCAAATCCACTGCATTCATGACACATATTGGAACAATCAGGAAGGTTGTTAGTACCATAGGCTCTTACAAATGCTCCATATAAGAAAGCTGCTTCATTGCTTGTCCTCCCACTAGTATAAAATATAGCTTCATCTGGATGATCGAGCTTGTTAAGGTGCGTGCCGATTTTTTTAAATGCATGCTCCCAGGAAATTGGTGTGTAATGAGAAGCACCTTCTGCGAGGTGCATGGGATGGGTTATTCTTCCAGATTTTCCCAGTTTGAATTCTGGCCATGAAGAAAGGGTTGCTATATCATACTTTTTAAAAAACGCTTCATCCACTTTTGCATTAGTCGCTTCTTCGGCAAGAGCCTTGATGCCATTCTCACAATATTCTCCGATTGGAGAGCGATGATCATCAGGATCTGGCCAGGCACATCCGGGACAATCAAAACCATCCTTCTGATTCATTTTAAGTGAAGCCTTTAAGGCACTGGGCACATCCATATATTTGCCCATATGCTGGAGCGATGCAATAATAGCTGGCAATCCGACAGAATTAGATTTTGGATCGCTCCATTTCAGTTTTTCAGCAGAAGGTGGATATCTATGAGGGTTATCTGACATTTTTTGTTTTAAAACATGTACAATTTAAGTATTTCTCCTAATCAGGTATCGAATTTAGCATATTCCCTTGCTCTTATTTTGACTTTTTAACAGGTATCCTTTGGCCATACTACATTCCAAAAGAAAATCTATTATTGTTATTTGATGGCCAGGAAACAAGAATAATTATTTGCAGTAGTTGGTTCAGATACATTCTCTTCGAAATGTCCGATGCAAGTGTAATCACGGAAACCCGCTATTCGCATTAACTCGAGATGTTCTTCAGGTTTTATACGTCCTGCCTCATAATCAATTTCAGATATTGAAGGCTTTATAAAATCACCGTTTATTAATAAGCCTCCATTCAAAAGCAACTGCGCCGAAGCTGTATATACTGACGCAATATGATCTTTATCCATAAGGTCATGTAGCGCCCATGTAGAAACAATAACATCCGGCTGATTCCGCACAGTCCGACCCCATCCTTTATCCGTTAAATCAACCTGGGACAGTCGTAGATAATTAATATGATTTAGCAATCTGTCTCTGGCCACCTCAAGCATCGCTTTTGAAAAATCTAACCCTTCATATGTGATTCCCGGAAGCGAATCTAAAAGGTGGGCTGCAAGATAACCCGGGCCAATACCTAACTCAACGATGTGGACATTACTGTTATATCTCGTCTTGATATTATCAGTAATCAGTTCAAACAGGCGCATTCTTTCAGGTGTAGGCGAGAATTTTTCAGCCCAATCCTCAGCATATTCTTTATCATGAAATTGATGTATGGCTTCTATTTTCATAGTAGTTAATCTGAGTGACTTAGGCAAACTGCACTTGACTGAACTTAATATCTGTGCGAATACAATGTAAGGAGAAATGATAAATCTAATGTACTGACTGGCTGGATAGCTGTGAAGATATGTGTACAAATGTGCTAAATGACAATGTTAAGATTACCCCTTTATGGGGATACGGGTACGAAGTATAGTCCTTAAATTGGAGATTTAATGCGTACCTCAATATGCTTGACAGTTATTTATCACGTCTGACCAACGTTCTAGTGACTTTTATCCTAAGCGGAACATCACTTTTCGCTGTGACCGATGATAATGCTGTCACTATTGATAGCATAAAAGAATTAATCGCCACTGAAACTGTTGATAGCATAAAATTCAAGCATTACGCTGAACTCATCTCAGAACTTTCATCAATTGACAGAGCAGCGACTATCGCACCTTCTAAGGTGCAATTATCGTTGGCCATAGCGATGGGTGACGAAAAGAAAATAGCAATGGCATCATTGCAATTAGGTTCGCAATATTTATACCTTGGAAATTCCGATTCTGCCTTTGTCTATACACTTAGGGCCAATGAATATTTCACAGAACAAAATGACCTCAGTAACCTTACTGAAAATCTCAATAATCTCGCACTCCTCTATCAAAGGCTTAATCGATATGAAGAGGCAGTAAAAGCATATCAGGATGTCATCGTATTTTCAGATTCTTTAGGAGACTTTGTAGGTGAAATATATGCCGCTGTTAATTTGATGTCTTTATATATGGATCTTAAGGACCAGGAAAAAGCATTGGAATATTATAAAAGTGCGATCACCATCGTAGAAAAAGTGCCTACCACATCTTTAGAAGTAATCGATGAATTAGAAAGTGTGTACTCGGTGATATACATGAATGCCGCCATTTGTCACGACGAATTAAATCAACTAGATTCTGCAATTTTCTATTTTGAAAAAGCAGATGAAGCTCTTTCGTTTATTACTGATTCATATGCCCGGAGCTATTGGGAAGGATATATTAAGGGAAATCTCGGTGATATTTTCTACAAATTAGCTACTAAAAACAATGCTGAAATCAATGATTCGAAATCAGGTTATTTAGCAACTTCCTTGTCCTACGCAGAAGAAGCTAATAGTATATTTAATGATATTCAGGATGATCGCGGAAGAGCGTTCACATTGATCAATATTGGAAAAACTTATAACGAACTGGGAGATTATGCCAGCGCTGAAAAAAAGTTGATGGAGGGTATTACAATGTCCAAAGACATTGGATTCAGAGAAACTATTAGAGATGGTTATGAGCACCTCGCTAAAAATTCTGAATATCGTCATGATTATAAAAACTCAATAATTTATTTACATAAATGGCTGGATTACAGAGATTCTATAAGTAATGATGAGAGAACAAAACTGACACGGGGTCTTGAAGTGCGATTTGAAACAGCACAAAAAGAAAAGGAAATTCTAGAATTAGGATTACAAAATGAAATAGCCGCACGAGAACAAACTATACAGAGGTATATTTATTTCACTAGTATTCTTTTACTGCTCGGTGCTGCCTATATGATTTTTTCTCGTTTTAGACTCAAGAAGCAAAAAGAAATTACAGACTATGAAAAAGAAGTAAACCAGGAGATGTCCCGATTCGTACCGATGGATTTTATAAAAGCCATAGGACGAAGTAAAATCACGGATGTTCAATTAGGAGATCAAATCGAAAAAGAGGTAACAGTTGTTTTTACGGATATCAGGAGTTTTACAACCATTTCCGAAGGTATGACGCCACAAGAAAACTTTGCTTTTGTAAAAGAGTATGCCGAAAGAATGGGCCCGATAATTGTAAGAAATCATGGATTTGTAAGTCAATATCTAGGAGATGGCATTATGGCCATTTTTCAAAATAATCCAACAGACGCGCTCTTGGCTTGTCTTGAAATGCAGGAGGATATTAGTGAATACAATAAGATGTTAGTCACACGAGGTCGGGATCCTATAAAAGTGGGCATGGGCATGCACACGGGGCCATTAATTATGGGAATAATTGGTGATGAAATCCGACGGGATGCTACCCTTATTTCAGACACGGTTAATACCGCTGCTCGAATTGAGAGTACGACGAAAGTACTCGAAGCAGACATTTTACTGAGCCAGGATTCTGTTAAAAAACTGGTTGATCCGAAACAATTTTTTATAAAACCAATGGGTGAAGTCAGTGTAAAAGGAAAGAATATTCCTATTCAAGTATACAAATGCCAAAATAGTAAGCCGGATGACAAGGTTATACCTATTGTTCACATTTCGAATAATAATTAATACATTCACAACTCTTATCTAAAGCAATCATCCATG
>JAJCYJ010000253.1 GCA_029262975.1 Saprospiraceae bacterium | reverse complement strand
ATATCCTGGTTCTCCATTATCTGGATGATCAACTGTGACAGTAGTACAAGATGGAAATCCTTCAAAATCGGGAATACCGTTACGATCAAAGTCAGCATACAAGTTGACTCTAACACCATTTATTCCTTCTTCATTTGCATCCTGTCGTCCATCCACGTCTACATCTTCCCACACAAAATCTCCAAGTCTGGAAATTTCATTTCCTGTTATTCTTTGCGATTTGACTCCGATACATCCGTTATCCAATGTAACTGTCACGTCATATGTTGCACTTATGGTAGCGGATACCTCAATAAATGATTCTGTACTACCTGTATTCCATAGATAAGAGCTAAAAACCTCGCCAACTTGTAGAATTGCTGTTTCGGTAATATCGCAGCCTTTGAGGTCATAAAAAATTGTGGGATTCAACTGATCACAGACACCTACTACATAAGGGTCGCTGATATCCAGACAACCGCTTTCTATATTCACTATATTAAGAAATGTGTCCAAACCTGTAATCACCTTATCTGTTTCATAGTTTACAGCAAAAGCCAGAAAAAGCCCAACTTCTAATTCTTCAAATAATGGTTCGTCAGAAATGCGCAGAATTCTGCCATTATTATCAGTAAGTAAATATTTTGTTGTGAATTGTGCTGATTCATTGCCTCCTTCAGTGTTCAAAACAACCGTCTCCCCCAGACAATAATTACAAGATGAAAGTTCATTACACACGGTAAAGCCAAATGGGGATCCAACTTCAAAACAGTCATCTGCAGAAACAAGATTGATATTGCTATTTTCAGACAATCCACTTAACGTCGCATCTTGCTTGAGATTAATGGCATAAGCCACATAGAACCCTTGTTGGCTTATTTCAAATTTTGCTTCTTTATCATTTACTTCTAATATGTCACCATGCGTGGTTGTCAGGACATAGACGGTAGTATACTGATCTGTTTGATTACCTCCACTAACCGTCAAAGTTACCGGCCCAGTTGTATAATCGCACGACTGTCCGATTAATATCGTCCCATAAAAGCTCAATAACAGGATTGAACTCCAAGTGAATATTAGCAAGTGAAATTTATTAAATGAGTTCATCATTTCTTTTCGTTTCTTGTTGGGCAACTTTTTTATCATCCAACATTAATTTCCACCTCCACTGAGTGTAGGCGCTTGGGCTGTACATTGTCCTTCACATATTGGAGCTGTACCACAACCCGGATCGAGACAGTCAACCAGTCCGTCGTCATCATTGTCTATCCCATCGCTGCATTGTTCATCACCTGTCTCATCATCTATATTTACACAATCACCAAAGCAGGCATCTTGACCGGAAGTATTATTGAGGTCACCATAACTAAAACCATTTACTTCCAAAGTATTTCCGGCACTTAACCATTCTTCAATTTCGACCATGGAAAGGTTATATTCATCAGTCGTGCCTACTCTTGCCCACGTCGATTCAAAACATACATCAGGGTTATTAATCGCTTGATCTGTCATCACAAAACATAGCTCTGCGACCGTAGTAGGATTACTATCTGTTACAACTACTGAACTGCCTGTAGTTGCGTCACTGAGTTGAATCGTAAAATTGATAAAGCCGAGATTAGATTCATATGACAGACCACCAACACCAGTTGCATTCACATTTTCGACAGGAGTGGAAGCCTGGAGAGCAAGAGATTGAAACTCGCTGCCTAACATACTTATACCTGTAACAAATGACCCTATACCACTATTATAGAATAATTGATATCGTTGACTACCCAGCGTAAAAGAAGTAGATCTGCTGGTAATGTTGACATTATAACAGGCCATTCCTGTAGAACAGTCGACAGATTTGAGATTTAATCCGAGGTCAAACTCTTTGGTCTCTGGTACACAAGGCACGATTGTAGCACAACCTGTATCATCACAATCTATCAATCCATCGCCGTCATTGTCAATTCCGTCATCACACGTCGTAGGTGTATTTTCATTGCCCAGGCCTCCGCAAAGTTCTGATATACATGATCCGTCTCCATCCTCAGCATCCAGGTCATCAAATTCTCGGGTAATTGCCTCAGTTGTACTATTAGCAGCCACCCATTGTGATACTTCTACAAATGCTGTCGCTATTCCATCTGTCTTACCCATTCGTGCCCAAACCAGGCTCAAACATTCAGAACCGTTATCTATTACTTCTTGCGTTACTTCAAAACAAAGTTCTGTCGTAGAGATCCATTCCCCATCACTAGGAAGATCAGCACCACCATTTGTGAGGTTCATTAAATCGACTGAATAATTCAGAAAGCTTAGTGTACTCTTAAAAGGCAAATCTCCGGGAAATGCCGAGGCATCCGTATTTTGAATATTGGCTGTCAGTAATATGTCTGAATATTGATTGGGGTCCAATAATCTTTTTGCAGATCCGTCTAAATAGGCGGCCATAGAAGCGTCATAAAATATACGATAGTTTTGACCGGCCAGATTCCAGGCCTGGCCATCTGCTGACCTTATTTGTGTGTCATAGCAAATTTGACGAGTATCACAATCATTCGATTTGATATTAAATCTGATATCATATTCCTGAATAGACCATAGGTCATTAGTGGATAGCAGACATGCTACCGCTAGTAGGGTTTGTAACGTTTTCATCATCATACATTAAAAGAGAATGAAATAAATTCAGACTCAATTGGCGGCTAAAATAACATATTATTTTTATTTATAATACTTTCTAATCATTATTTTAGCACTTTATATATTATCAATAATCATAATATATATATCAGCAAGAATTTAGATGAGAAGAGTGTATTGCCTGCGCACGACATATCTTGTTTATTTTGTAGCCATAAAAAAGCTGCCATCATAAAAGGTAAACGAGCAGAATACAAATAAAAACGCCTCTTACATTTACTGTAAAAGGCGTTAAAATTCTTTTTGTTTTGAGGATCTCTATGATTCTTTTATTGGGCCACAACAATCTTTTGAGTGAAAAGACTTTTTCCGGATTGGTCTGCAATATCGAGTATATATGAAGCAGACTGCAACATAGACACATCGATTGAGTAAAGACTGCTTCCCTTAGTCAATTGTTCTTTCTTAGCAAGCTTGCCAGATAAATCTCTGATCGAAACATTTGTATTTGACCTAAGGTCTTTATTTGCTCTTATTTCAAGAAAGTCAGATGATGGATTTGGGCCAATAGTAATATCGTATGTAGTTCCTTCTAATGAAAGAGAACTAATAGAAAGATTAAAATCGATGTATTCATCGATAATTACCGGGCTTGTATGCAGTGGGGCATCCCATGCAGCGATTTCAACAAAAGCTGTAGCGTATGTTTCACTCATTCCAACGCGACCCCAAACCATGGAGACGTCCTTTATTTCTTCCAAAATATCAAACTTTAAAGTGGCTATTGTAACCCAGCCATCCTGGCTTGTCAATCGTGCTCCACCATTTTCATTGTCCAGCAACTCAACTGAAAAATTGGCGAATCCAAGGTCATCATCAAATATGATAGCCCCCTGACCACGGGCTTCAACATTTTCCAAAATACTTGAGAATTGAAGCTTACTATACTTCTCCGGAGAAAGTTGAGATTTTGAATCGGTCTCATTGAGACTCAAAATACTCGTGGGATAATATATGCGATAATTTTGACCTGCCAGATTTAGCCGATCTTGATTTTCAACACGAACGTCAATATCAACATATAGGGCATTGTCTATCTTATTGATACTGTTGTGCGTTAATCTTACATCAACCGTACCTGAAGCTTGTACATATGAAAGTCCTACAATGGCTAACGCCAGGACTAGAGCGAATCTTTGAAAATTCATCTTACCAATAGTTTTCACCCAAGGGAGGTGGTTACATTAAAGTGGTAGTATCCGGCTAGGGAATATACCTTTACTTCAATTGGTAAAATCTGGGGGGATTAATTAGATGACAATATACTCATCTATCCTTTCATAGAGAACAATTTCTTAACCTGCCTTATTCTTTTGTAAAGTAGCTTACAAGGCTAACCATCAAAGATCGATTAGTTAGCGATTTTTGTAGTGCTTATAAGCATCATATTATAGGAGACGAAAGGGGACAATCCCCCTTGATACTCTGATTCAAAAAATACTAAGTCTTATCTAATTATTTATTTTAATAATATTTTGACTTGTCAATCTCCGTCCATCCTGATCCAGAACGACAACGGTATATGTGCCTTCAGGCCAATCGGCCAGACTATAAATCACATTCTTTACGTCGATAAGATCTTCATTAATGACTTCGCGTCCGATCACATCTTTGATGATCAAAGCACTGCGTTGTTGTCTCTGGTCAAATTCAATATTTATATAATCCGCCACGGGATTAGGATATATACGCAACGATAAAGTGCTCATCAAATCCTCCATATGGTCCAAACTGGAGTAATCATATACCTCATTTGGTGTCAGTACCTGCTGACTTTCAGCACTGACCCACTCCGACAAGGCTACCTCGGCGGTAGCAAAGAGAGAAGTTCTTTTTGCATTAGCCCAAGTGATATCATAAGATTCACTATTTAGGCGGTCGAAACAAATATTGAGCGTTTGCTTCCAGGTGCCATCCCTGGATAGGTTAACCACATCTTTTGTGAGTGCTTTCCCATCAATTGAAATCGAGACAAATCCTATATTGTCGTCTTCTGTATTAATTAAATCAATTTTGCTATATGTCTCATTATCAAGTTGATATGTAATACGATCTTTAGAAAAAGAAAGTTTATCAGCATTATAGAACAGGCGATAGTTTTGCCCGGCTATATCAATATCAAGACCATGAGCTGATCTCAATAAAATATCAAAACAACCTGTCTGTTCGGTGATGACACTGGACTTGAGCATTATATCAACCTCTTTTTGTGCAGTGACCCAGGTTGACATTCCAATCAACAAAATAATGATAACAGAAAGTGGATATCTCATGATTCAACATATTATGATAATTTATAATATGTCAATAATTATGCCAAGCTCTCTACCTGTCTAGATCAAGATAATTCTTTATAGGTAGGCTCGATATAGCACCTGTATCATCTATATAAGAAAGCTCGATAAAGGCACGCCCATAATCTGAAGTCAGTTGCTTTCGAGCCAAAATTATATCTCCCTTGTTAGGGGTCTTTAATTGTTCAAAACAAAATTGTATGACAGGGGTCCATCCCGATACTTTTCCTAATCTTTCTCCGGTCATCCTGGGATCATTAAGTATAATCGTTGCATTGATAAATCCTAGATTCTTTTCAAATGCAATATCCCCTACACCACTGGCATCGATACCGGCATTATGTTGAACCACTTTGAATGCATAGTGATCTGAACGTAAGTGCATCAAGCTTTTCTCTTCTATAAGTCTCATAGATTCAGAATTATAAAATAGTCTATAATTCTGTGAGCCGAGGGTAACTTCCTTCCCAGAATATAATAATTGCAAATCAAAACACTGATTCTCTCCTTCTGACACAGATGGCACCAGGCGCACATCCGCTTCCCCTTGCCCAACTAATAAAACTTGAGAACTTAGGAACAACAAAAGTAAAATTTGATACATCGAAACTGTCTTTTTCATTATGACGAATTCTTTTTTTTCAAGTTACATTTTTAAGAAAATGATAACTCAAATGAAAATTTATTTTCCCTTAAAAGCTATCGGTTGAGACATTCAGTTCGGGCTAACGACAGTTCATTTATAACACTCTATGTGGAATAAAGTACAAATATAATAACTATGTATAATATATAAGCAGATAACTATCAGGAGGCAAATGAATAAAAATATCAAATCTTTTATATTAAAAAATTCTATATATATAAATTTCTTATATATTTGTCTCATGAAGTTGCAGACACTGATGTTTCTGACGAGTTTGTGGCTAATCTGTTACGGATGCGATAACAGTACACTTGAAAGTTTATCAGTACATGAGATCAACAATATCCTGTCTTATGTAAATGAAAATGACCCCGAATTCGTTAAAAAGGATGTACCGTTTGATTCAATTGTGACTTCAGCCGGAATCAGATCTATTGACGGTATTAGTGAAAATATCAAAGCGAGATTATACTATTATGGGGATCGCACCAGAGGTTATTACAACCTCTCGGATCGCGATGAAAAAAATTTGCAGGTTTTCGGTCGAAAGGTTGGTGATCGCTGGGCTATCAAATGTGTAACAAAATTGAACATGGAAGAAGTTGGAGGTTATATAATTGTTGGGCCCGATAATCGAGGTATATGGTCCAATGGTCATTATAATTTTAAAATGGGAACCATATCATTAAAAAAACAAAATATTGATTACGATGACCTGGAGTCATGGTAACCATAAAGACTTAAACTTGGGTTGGTTGGTCTATTATATAGGGTCGGTTTTTCCGACCCTTTTTTTGTGATTAGTACTAACTTTACTTTATGTTTTATCCTATCGCCTACTATCAAAATCAATTCCTGCCTATATCCAAAGTCCATATACATCCCACGGATCTAGGTGTGCAAAGAGGCTATAGCATTTTTGATTTTTTTAAATTAATAAACTTCGAGAACCCATGGCTAGATTGGTATATGGAGCGACTTACAAACTCTGCCAAAACTGTAGGGCTTACACTACAATTATCTGAGGATCACATCAAACAGATTTCTGCAGACTTACTTAGAAGAAATGATGTTGTCGACGGAAACATAAAAATTATCGTATCAGCAGGCAACTCAACAGATGGATATCGCCCTTCTTCTGAATCCAGCATTTTGATAATGGCAATGCCCCTTCAAGCTCCTTCCATTTCCTATTATAATTTGGGTGCTCATCTAATTTTGGCTAACTATAAAAGGGATATGCCAAATGTCAAAACAACCAATTATCTTAAATCCGCTATGCTTGCCAATCGATTGTCTGCTGAAGAAGCAATAGATGTTTTGTATCACGACGGTGAAAAGATATCAGAAACTTCAAGATGCAATTTTTTTCTTGTTCAAAACCATCAAATTATAACTCCAAAAAAAGGAATACTTCAAGGAATAACAAGAAGACGGGTATTAAATCTGGAAGGTCTAAGATTTCCAATTATCGAATCTGACCTGTTTGTATCAGATCTTAAACATGCAAATGAAGCCTTTATCACAAGTACTACAAAAGGGGTTATGCCTGTAATCTCTATTGATGAATTAAATATCGGCGATGGAAAAGTAGGTCCTATGACAAAAGAATTAATGGCTAAGATTAACACCTTCTAATCCACGCTGTCTTAGCGCACATTGTTTTATAACTTACTTTGTTTTCTAATTACAAATGGATATGCCATTACTATTCCAATAATTATACTTGCCCCGATATAAAAAGTAGTGTTTAATTCTTTATGCTCCCGTAATATAAATATCGCCAGTATTAATCCATAAACGGGTTCAAGATTAATGACGAGATTGGTAGCAAAAGCAGAAATGTGCTTCAGTGCTTCAAGATGTAAAATGAATGGAAGGATGGTACAGGCAATAGAGAGTACGGACAAGTATAAGAGATCCTGTGAATTGGGTAAAAGTTGAAGATCAGGTTGAAAATATATAAAGAAGGGGGCGAGGATGGACAAAAACAACCATGCTGCGGCCATCTCAATAAACGTGATCGTTTCCGGAGAAGAACCAGATATTAATTTTCGGTTTAAAACTGTAAAATAGGCTAGAAGAAATGCTGCTACAATCCCCAACCAAAAACCGACGATCATATTTTCTTCGAATTCATACATAGTCAGCGCCATTGCTGGTATGACAAGAATACTGAGTCCTATATCCAGTCGATTAATCCTATATTTCAAAATTACTGGTTCGATAAACGCTGTAAAAAGCGCAGTCATCGACATAGTAATTAAAGCGATAGATGCATTGGCATATTTAACCGAGGCAAAAAAGCACACCCAATGGACCGCCACCATGACACCAATCCAGGCGTAATTGGTGATCATTTTAAGAGATAGTCCAAATAATTCTCTCCTAATACGAGGCCACAAGAATAAAATAACAGAAGTTATTCCGACCCGCCACCACACAAGCGCTCCTGATGAAAGGGTGATCAATGCACCAATAATGGCTGTAAATCCCCAAAGGATAATAGATAAATGAAGTAAGACATATGACCGATGTACAGCTTTCAAATTATCTATTTATGAAAAAAGAGTTACAAAGCAACTAAAATCTATACTGAAACAGCCTTTTTTAATTTACTTTTGTCCTCGCATAATGTGCGCTATGGAGTGACATATGTGCATTGAATAAATACGTATAAGAAACATGAATCTATCCATTGGAGACAAAGCGCCAGCTTTCACACTTAGATCAAGTGATAAAACGGAAGTTAGTCTAAGTGATTTTAAAGGTAAAAAGGTAGTAATATTATTTTTTCCTCTTGCATTTACAGGTGTATGCACAAAAGAACTTTGTGGAATACGAGATAATATGAATATATATTCTTCTCTTGAAGCCGAGGTATTGGCAATTTCTGTTGACACCTTATTTTCACTTGAAAAATTTAAAGAAAGTCAGGGATATAATTTCCCTCTTCTCAGTGATTTTAACAAAGATGTATCCCGCGCTTATGGCGCCCTTTATGAAGAATTCGTCTTGGGGATGAAAGGAGTTTCCAAGCGTTCTGCCTTTGTAATTGATGCCCAGGGGATAATTAAGTATGCAGAAGTATTGGAAGATGCGACTCAACTACCTGATTTTGCAAAAGTACAAGACGCACTCAAATCATAATTTATACCAAAAACAATCATCAATATGTCAAATTTCAGCTACGATCAAAAAGAAGACCAGTTAGTAGATGAGGTGGAGGTAATAGACAAGTCAGAATTGATAGTCTATAACGACGACTTTAATACATTTGACTGGGTGATTAAATGCTTTATGGAAGTATGTAATCACACTTTTACCCAGTCAGAGCAACTTTCGTTAATTGTACATTTCAAAGGTCAGGCAACTGTTAAAACTGGTCCATATCCTGAATTAAAGCCGCTCAAAGATGCGCTTGTCGATCGAGGTCTTTCAGCTGTAATAGAATCTTATCAAGAAAAGCACTAATTGTCGTCTAGTCCCCTCATTTATAATGATCTACTTCCCACACCCTTTATCTTCTGATGAAGAGGGTCTTCTTGCTATTGGGGGAGATTTGAATTTTGATCGTCTTTTATTGGCCTATAGATTTGGTATCTTCCCATGGTTTAATCATCCACCGATATTATGGTGGTTCACTTATCCGAGGTGCATTATCTACCCGGACCAAATAAAGGTTTCTAAGTCTATGAAACCATTAATACATAGACGACGGCCTTGGCAGGTTACTTTAAATAAGAACTTCGACTATGTAATCGATCAGTGTGCCAGTATAGAGAGAAAAGACCAGTATGGGACCTGGATAACAGGAGAGATGAATAAAGCATATAAAATGTTACACGAAAATGGTTATGCACACAGTTTAGAAATTTGGTCTGACGGCAAGATAATCGGAGGACTTTATGGTGTGGCAATAGGTAAAATATTCTATGGAGAATCAATGTTCTCAAAGGTGCCAAATTCATCCAAGTATGCATTGATACACCTGGCGCAATATCTTCATTCTTTAGGATGTACACTAATAGATTGTCAACAAGACACTCCTCACATGAAATCAATGGGTGCTATCTTACTGTCCAAAAAGCTATTTTGGGGAAAGATCAAGACTAATCTTATCCAAACTGACATGGATATAAATCAATCATCTTTTCATCACTGGCTTGATTCTGCATATTAAGCACGCTTATGACTACTTCCTAATTATCTTTAGCGCACACATGATTTTGTATAAAAAAATAGTATTGGAAAATGGTCTGACGGTTATCGCAGAACAAGATAAAAGCACCACGCTTGCTGCAATAAATGTTTTATACAAAGTTGGGTCAAGGAATGAGAACCCTGAGCAAACCGGGTTTGCACATTTGTTCGAGCATTTAATGTTCGGAGGGAGCGAACATGCTTTGGATTTTGATCAACCTCTTCAGAATGCCGGAGGAGAAAACAATGCCTTTACAAATAATGATTATACCAATTATTATAATGTTGTCCCGGTAGAAAATATCGAAACAGCCCTTTGGCTGGAAGCCGATCGGATGGTCAACCTCAATATCAATGACAAGACGCTTGATACGCAGAGAAAAGTAGTCATTGAAGAATTCAAGGAAGTTTGTTTGAACAAACCTTATGGCGATAATTGGCATCACCTGTCTTCATTGGCTTATGAAAAACACCCCTATCAGTGGCCCACTATAGGAAAAGTGCCAGGTCATATCAGTGATGCAAAGCTCGAAGATGTACGAGAATTTTATGAAAAATTCTACTACCCTTCCAATGCTATTCTTGCTATATCAGGTCCCTTAGCAATTAGTGAGGCTTTTAAGCTTGCAGATAAATGGTTTAGCAAGATTCCAAACAAAGTCCAAAATTTTGTAAAGATCGAATCAGAGGAAAGGCAGATAAAGTCCAGGTATAAAAAAATTGAATCACGGGTGCCGCTTCCTCAATTTATGGGTGCCTGCCATATGCCAGGAAGGAATCATATTGACTATTATGCTTGTGATCTTTTATCCGACATTCTTGCAAATGGAAAATCATCAAGATTATATAGTCGGTTAGTTCGCGAATTAAAGGTGCTTTCGATAGTAGACTGTTACGTATCAGGCACTTTTGATCCGGGTCTAATTGTTTTCGAAGGCAGGCCTTCTCCTGATATCTCCGTTCGGGACAGTATCGATTATATCTGGCAAGAGATTGAGCAATTGCAACAAAGACCTCCTAACAAACGAGAATTGCAAAAGGTAAAGAATAAAGTTATATCGAGTATAGCAATGAATGACTTAAGTGTTCTGAACAAAGCTGCCTCTTTAGCATATTTCGAATGGTTAGGTTCATTAGAACAAATGA
Organism: Saprospiraceae bacterium; assembly: GCA_029262975.1. Classification (GTDB taxonomy): domain Bacteria; phylum Bacteroidota; class Bacteroidia; order Chitinophagales; family Saprospiraceae; genus JAJRXG01. The sequence continues at coordinate 551 of JAJCYJ010000253.1, read as the reverse complement.
ACCAACAAGAACAACTATATAGCGAAGTCACAATAGGTGATATTTTAAAGGTAGCGGCAAAGTATTTCATTCCGGAAAACACATCAATCATTGAATATATTCCAGAAGTTCAGCAACAATCTTGACCTGATGGTTCCGCTTCCTTTTCTATTAACGTTTTTTCTTAGAGGAGGACGGCTTTTGTTGCTATATTGCCAATATCAAGAATATTATATAAATGCAAATAAAATTTTGTGGAGCGGCTCAAAATGTAACCGGTAGCTCTCATCTAATTACCCTCGAAAACGGTTATCGAGTGTTGCTTGACTGTGGATTATTTCAGGGAAACAGAAAGACAGATCAAGTCTCTAATCGAAATTGGCATTTTGATCCGACTTCTTTAGATTGTCTTATATTATCGCATGCCCACATTGATCATACAGGCAGGGTGCCTGGATTGGTAAAAGCGGGATTTAACGGATGTATCCATGCTACACATGCTACCCGGAGTCTATGCACAATAATGCTTCTTGATTCTGCCAAAATCCAGGAAAAGGATAGTGAATATCACA
>JAJCYJ010000252.1 GCA_029262975.1 Saprospiraceae bacterium | reverse complement strand
TAAAGACAACCTGGTCTATCGAAATATTTAATTTATGCTCTATCCACTCAGACAATTTTAGAGAACTGATATGTTTGCCACGTTCATCCAGGAGTACGGCGTAATCGCTATCCTTTAGTTTCGAAATTATTAATTCCGCCTCCATCTTGGTTTGTTCTGCTGTATTTTTGGATTTACCTTTAACATCTTTCAGACAGACGACAGATAGATTAGTATAGTGTCGCAGTCGTTTTTAATAATCTTCGAGGATTTTATCGAAGGCCTTGTGTTTACTCTTTCCTATCCACAAAAATTTAATTTTCATAGGGAATATCCTGTTTAAGCGTTAGCCGGATCCGTAGAATCGACTACCCTAAAAGTTGCTAATGCGGCAATCAAAAACGAAATCCCACCGATAAGCATGGCGTAAATTGGCTCACCGTTGAACAAGCGAGCTATAAAGAATCCAAGAATTGCTGCAGCGACTATTTGAGGAATAACAATAAAGAAGTTGAAAACGCCCATATAGTAACCCATTTTGGAGGCTGGTAATGCTCCGGTCAACATGGCATAAGGCATCGACAGAATGCTTGTCCATGCAAGCCCAATGCCGATCATGGATAAAATCAGCATATTTGGATCGTTGATGAGAAAAATCGATACCAGTCCAATTGATCCGGAGATCAAACAAATAATATGTGTCATTTTTCTGCTGGTCTTTGCGGCCATTATGGGAAGTAAAAACGCAAATAAAATAGCTAAGCCATTATATACACCAAAACATACACTTACCCAATCAGCACCATCATTGTATGCCTGGGAAGTCGTATCTGATGTCCCGTAAATACTGCTTGTCACTGCAGATGTTGTATAAATCCACATAGAAAAGAGCGCAAACCACGAGAAAAACTGGACGACTGCTAATTGTTTCATCGTCTCGGGCATGCATTGCAAATCATTCATAATTGTGACAAAACCATTATCCACAGTTCCCTTCTTTTGCATCAATCCTGAAAGAATCATCAGGACGCCATAGGATATTGTCCCAAATGACAGAATATGTAATTGTTTATCCAGATCAGCTCCTAAAAACCATAATGCGAGGACTGCACCTATGGCAGAAATGACAACACCTTGTTTTATATGTTTTTGTCCATTTTGAAAGTATTCTTTGACATTCCAATCTTGGGGAGAAAAGTCTGTACTTTTTTCTTCACTTGCTTCATATGCCTCTAATTCTTCCGGGGGATATTCCTTGGAGAAAATTACAGTCCACAGTACCGCTCCTATGAATACAATAGCACCCAGATAAAAGGACCATTTTACAGAATCCGGAATGATGCCTTCCGCTGCTGTATTGCTCATGCCAAAATAGTTATTCAAAATATATGGCAACAATGAGGCAACTACAGCCCCGATACCAATAAAAAATACTTGCGCTGCAAATCCTGTGGTTCTTTGTTCGTCAGGAAGATTGTCTCCTACAAAGGCTCTGAATGGTTCCATAGATATATTGATAGAAGCATCTAATAACCAGAGCGTTATGGCGGCTATCCACAATGAAGGGGAATTGGGCATTACAAATAAGGCCAGGGTACTTAGGATGGCTCCAACCAGAAAGTATGGTCTCCGTCGTCCTAATTTATTCCAGGTCCGGTCACTCATATACCCGATTATAGGTTGTACAAGGAGTCCTGTCACCGGTGCGGCAATCCAAAGTATTGGAATTTCATCCACGTTGGCTCCAAGGGTTTCGAAAATCCTGCTAACATTCGCATTTTGAAGGGCAAAACCGAATTGAATGCCCATAAACCCAACACTCATATTTGCTATTCTGCCTATAGACAGTCTTGGTTTTTTCATTTGTTCTGATCTAAATGGACAAGATAAATAATATGATGTAGATGTAGTGAGGTTATGACACAAAACCAAATTTGTGACATGTGACTTGTTATTCATGACAAATGTCAGTGCATTACATGAATGGACATAAATAATTTACATATTGTTGAAGAGTCAGGGATAGCCTACGACATGGTTCCTTCGAGGTACCACCAAATCTCTGATATTATCGGGAATATAGGCAGTTCAGTTCATAATGAGCAGGATATCATTGCTCATACAAGAGTCTGTTTACCGCGTGCATCTTTAGATGCAATAACCATAGGTATAGGTATAAGTCTTGAGTCACTGAGCAAGTTATTGCACATTTCGTATCGGACTTAATTGCGCAAAAAGAAGGATGATCTGTTAAGTGTACACGTATCAGAACATGTTTTCATGATCGCCGAAGTTATTCGACGCGGACGTGAAGTCTTGGGCAGCCCGGATGCTTTTAGTTCTTGGTCAAAGACTAATTTATCATCTTTAGATAATCGTACTCCCATATCATATTTGGACACTTCCTTTGGGATCAATATCACTCTACGCATATTAGGAAGAATTGAACATGGTGTATTCTAATTGAAAATATTTCGAATAGCAAAGAAAAAGTACATTGAAGATTTGAGCGGCCTCGGAGCTGAGTTGTATGGAGGACGATGGACTGAGGTAGGAAGACCCATATTATATTGCTCATCACATTTATCTCTAAGCGTACTTGAATTACTGGCTAATCAATCCTGGCAATTAATACAACATGGATTCAGTTTTCTAGAACTGGAATTTCCTGATCAACTAACACTCAGCAGGATCAAAATAGAAGATCTTCCAAAAGATTGGAGGAGTCATCCACACCATCCTTATACGGTAAGAGCGGGGTAATTATGGATGGAGCACCAGAAAACCGTTGGCATGTTTGTTCCTTCGGAAGTTCTTCCCGATGAATATAATGTCATTCTTAACCTTAGCCACAAGCACTTTAACCAGGTACGCATTACGAAAGTTGGTACACTTCAATTAGATGGTCGAATGAAGAATTTTTCTAATTGAGAGAATTGACTTTTCTATAATCCTGAATTTCGGGACCTATTGTTAGAATCGGTTGATTCTCAATATTTATCGTCCACGTTATATCAGTAATCAGCCGACTCATTCCTTTAGTCGCGGATAAATCACAACACTATACCTTATTATTCACGGTCGAGTATTTGATCGTGATAGTGGCCCAAATCCAGCTTTACTATGAGGCAGGTTACTGTCCTTGATGAATAACTGCGGAAGGGCAGTTTAATCTATTTCACCAATCTCGTTTGAGGATAAGTGTTTAGCCATGCAAACCAAAAAATATTATGACCGGGAAGACGACTTAGTCTTTCTCCTGATGCATTAACTAATGCTTCATCACTTATCGTCCAGCGTATCCCTTTTTCATCAAATAGTGTTGAGGGGCCGGACGATTTGAACTTATTGCTACCGGAATCATAAACCCGCGAGCCTCCATGTTTATCCGTTATTATCAATATATTATTAGGGCCCATATAGTCATTATGGACAGGGTTTCTCATAAGAAACTCAGTTGTGATCGCAAGTGGATAGGACTGATAATTCTCAGTCCTGACAACAAATACTTCTTCCTTCTTATTAAGTCTGTCATCTTCAAGCGGTACCGGAAACATTAATTCATCTGTTGCATAATATGATCTGTAAGCTGCCCCTGGAAGATAATTTCTATCGTGGCCAGTCTTGAGGCTGAGAACTTTTGTATCAGGGTGCTCATCCCGCCATGATTTCCATGTAGTGGTTACAACAGGATATGATGTCAGAGCAATACTATCTTTAACTAACGACCCGATAACTGGACGACCTTCAATGGTATTCCATAGTGATTGTGTCGCACGATCATACATCAATTTATTCGACCTATAGAGAAATCCGCTTGTACCTAAATCATGAGATATTCCATCTATTTCAGTGTCATATGCGATCATCGTCCCACAAAACGTACAATAAACCCCTGCGATGCGCCTGCCTCCTACATTATCTACGACCATTTCGTGCCATCCGAGAATTCTTTTAGGGTAAGCTCGTGCTTCTCCATTTACAACAACGCCAAATACAATATCATTTTTATATAAATATTTAGCCTTATCGGCATACAATAAATCCGGGTCTCTTAATGGAGGTATCCCATCTTGTCGAACACCTCCCCATAGGATTTCATCGAATCTAATAAGTGCTGTTGTGTATTGATGAAAAAAGTAAGTCTCAAACTTTGGATCAATATTTTTGTATAACAAACCCTTTAAATCTGAATAGAATGAGCCATAGGCAAAGGGTTTAGACCATAGCCATGTCAACCAGTCATTTGGATTTCTACCTAACTTTTGACCTGTTTGTTCTTCAAGGATATCGAGAATTCTCTTTACTATTTTCGGACGGTCAGAAACTATCCTTATATCTATCAA
>JAJCYJ010000251.1 GCA_029262975.1 Saprospiraceae bacterium | reverse complement strand
TCAAAGTTATCTTCATACTTCCGCGCTAATTCCGCATATATGAATAGTATTTGACTTGTAGTAGCTTCATCATAAATCCAATCTTTCCTTTCGGAAATTTCTGAAAGTGGTTTCTTTAATTCTTTCGGATTAGGTAATATGCGGACATGTGCAAAGGGCCCACCTTTAATTTTTGTCTTTTGGGAATCCAACGGAACTGAATCTTCCAGTGCATCAATTTTAAACATTGTTAAATCAACATCACTATCAAATCCATTCGCATCATTAGCCAAAACGGAATCGGTTTGAGATCCTATAACATAATAATGATTAAGAACTTGCAATGCTGTATCGGCATATTCTTTTAATAAGACTTGCTCGACTTCTGACATGGCGGTTGGACAAGTGATTACTAAATTTCTTAAGTATCGTTTTCTTTTATGACTACTAGTATTTTTTTGTCTGAATTCATGAGAGTTGATCTGAGCATTCGCATGATTCAATAATTCTATAAATACGAAAACCATTAAAGAACCCCGAGAATATACAGGCTTAGCTCCTTGTAAAACATCTGTGGTAAACTTACCATCAACCGTAACAAATTGCGTCAAATTAGGATAATGAACATATCTCGAAGACATTCCTGGATCATAGTCATTTCGAGTATTGACATATTCCCAACTCTCCTGACTTTTATCTCTATCCCATAAATACCGTTTCGGTGATGACAGCGTATTAGCTGATTCATCAATATGGTGATTTTTTATATCATATTGTCTCAGTAATCTGTTCGCCTCCTCTCCAATTCGAAGAATACTTGGCCATCCAAATAATTGATCAGGTGCATTATTGACATAGATGTCTCCAAAATTGAATTCGGCAAAAGCCAACCGCATTGAAAAGGCATCACTATAGGACTTTGTTGGATTAGAAAGATCTTTAATTTGTAATTGTTGAACAGACTTAAAGTTATAACTATCTGTAGGTGACGCCGATTCAAATAATAGCCCACATGTCCTCGAATTACCGATATCTAAAACCAAATCAACAGGGACGTTCTTGGAATCCTCAACAGGATTTACGAGAGCCGTCGGAATAATATCTTCATTCGAGAGGAAAGAGATTAGATAAATAAAATTCATTAAGTATTTCAAGGGAGTACCGTCTTGAGGCAACTTCCCATTATGCACTATTGAAAGCAGATATTTATCAACCCAAGCACAGTTCTTTTGAGCTGAAAAAAACTCCATGATTCGGTCTACATCACCACATAACTTATATTCTACTACATCGTTAAAAGCTGACAACTTTGGAAGAAGAACATTTGGACTTACATCCTTCCTAGTCTCGAGAGAGGAAATACTATTTACCGCATTAGTCTGAGTAATTTTTGATTCTACTCTCGTATCAAACGAAAATACCAAGGTAAAATTAGCGATTCGTTCCTCGTCTGATTTTATAATTTGAAGATCACAGATTTTCATTCTGCACCAACCAATTGGTCCAAATACATAGGAATTATTAAGAGAACTATATTCAAAGAATGGGACAGGTAGCCATTTATCTTTGTACTCTACTAGTGAAATCTCGATATTATTGATTGATACTAATTGCCTTAAACCATCCTCATCTATAATGTTCTTATCTAGTTGTATTAATTTATGGGGCTGATTTTTACTTATGGACCCATCACTTTCAAAATTTAATACTGATTTTGGAACAACTCTACCATCATTAAGTTTCACAGCCTGCTCCAAGGCAATTCTTTGAGAGTTTGCGCCAAATTTGGGCTTAAACTGATTAAAGTAAATAGAGAGAGACCTTTTGTCGGATAACATTAGCCTCATAGGAATTTCTAAAAATTGTACTCCTGAATCAGGTATAATTGTAAAATATTTACTTTTTGTATACCCCATCTTATTATTCAATTCTTATTTAAAATATAAAATACTTTCTAAAATTATCTATGGTGTCGTCGCTGGCAACTTTGTATCCTGACTCTTACTGGGTTCGATTTTCACAAAAACATTTAATCCTACATCGCTCATGAAGCACATAATTGAAAACATCATAATTGTCAGAAATATAATTAAATTAAAAGTATAATAAAATAAATATTCATAAATTAAAGGATTTAGAAGCATTACTAACACTACTGAAAATAATATTATTAAAAATATCGCCATGTTAACTTTATCAGAGAGTCGTTTGTTAAGCATTAAATAGTAGGTAATTAATGATAAAACAAAACAGATCATACATGAAAAAATAATTGTGATTAGCATCATCCAAATGCGCGAAAGTGCAGGATTTATCGGATCTATTCTATTTACATAGTACCTTGATTTTGTTCGAGTGTCCTTTGAATAAAAGTCAACATAATCGAGAGTCACCTGATTGGCCTGAATTCTGTCTCCCTTGAAAGCAAGCTGGAATTCATCATTTTCAGCACTTTGGGACAACTCAAAGCACCTATAATGGTCATCAAATCCTATGTCGTCTTGGTTCAATTTTAACTCCGGATTTTTTATTTGTGGCGGAAGGTAAATCTGGTCCACCCCTTTGCCAGAGAATCTGAATTCAAAACGATTCTCCGAATAAGTAGCTTTAAATCTCGGAGATTGCTTTCGCGCTTTAAGTATATTGCGAGATGGGTTCGTTATTCTGGAAAAAAACCCTGATAACTTGGTATTTACAATACTTTTTGAATTGAGGTTGAACTGATCAATGGAATAGAAATAACTATACGGCATGCACATTGCGACGTCCTCTTTAGTCAAACATCCCCATGATTTAGAATTTTGTCTTGAAGGGATTTTTACAATATTAATTTGAGGTGGGAACTGGTCATTTACATATTTATTAGAAACTCTTTTTATCAATTCACTCTTATTTTCTATGTTCCCAAAATTAAAGTCAGAAATAAATATGGTAGTATGAAAGCATCCTGAACTTTTATTTACTGACATATTATAAATTTCTTCCAATGCCTCTTCCAGAATTGGATGACTTTGTTCATTTTCTGTGAGAGAATTCACTTGACTGTTAGCCCATCTAAGTTTATCGACCCATGTGGGAATATCATTGAAAGTAGCATCTGGTGGCTTGATAATATTAATAGTTGATCCTGGTATATCAACATAATATTTAACATCAATTTTACTATGTGGAACTTTCAGGTCATCAGATGAAAGGTAATAACCAATAAAGAATGAAAACAAAAATTCAGGCTTAAGCCGTTCTACTTCATCTCGCTTTAGATAATCATTATTTTTATTGACGTTCTCCATGATGTAGTCGATCATCTCCTCTCTATATCGATCGTCAAAAGATTGATGATCTGTAGATTTAGAAATATCAACAATAATTGTATAATCATAATGATTACATCCAGAGAGACTATTCTCAAAAGTTATTTCATTGATCCTATTGTTCTTCAAATCATCCAATGGAAAAATCACCAACTGCTTTAAATGAAACTCTAAGGACTTATTCTTTCCTTCTTCACTTATAAGTAAATGTCCATTGAGAACATCTTCCTTGAAGCCCACAATGATTGATAAGATTGTAAGTGAAAGAGCTAACCAAAATGAATTAAAGCGATATAAAGTTTTAAGCTCTTTGTAAAAAAACATACTATTACAGTTATTAGTGCTGTGGAAATTTTACAGAAGTTAAATGTGCCATCACGAGGTATCCATAAGAATACTCTGCCTGATAGATAGAATTACTGATTTTCTTAAGATGTATTCATTTGTTACCTGATTTTTGGGTTGAATTAATATTCATATCTCATGGTTTAGACTAAATCTTTTCTCACTTAGTATTTATTATAGATTCGCAAAAAACTGACCTATATTCAAAATGATTTTTTGTTAACTCTAAAATCTCATCTGTTTTAAAAGGAATTTGACTTCTCAAGAAATCATAAAAAATTTGCGAATTGTGATTCTTCCCTTTGCAACTTTTTTTTTGCTTTAAATAATCGGTTTCAAGTAAATACACAGTAATACGTACCAGTTTATTTTGGTGATTCATATCTCATACGTTAACTTAAAGTAAGCAATAATAAAAATAGATATCAATTATTTCAGCAAATACTGCATTTAATTTTAAAAGATACCGAATTTTAGTACTTAATTTTAAGTATAGTAGATTATGTACTAAATTCTTATTCTGTCGTTAGGGGACACTTTTCTATAGATCTCAGATTGGTTCGACTTATAATATTTTCATCATGTATTTAATTGTTTATTATTGACTCACTTTCTCTTGGTTTTTTTTTTTTGAAAATACGGGTATTTATTTTTG
>JAJCYJ010000250.1 GCA_029262975.1 Saprospiraceae bacterium | reverse complement strand
TGTAATAAGCCGATATAGCATACATGAAGATTAATATTGTTGGCTATCTTTGGCCTTTGTCATCACTGATAAGACCCAAATTAATATACTTGGTATATTTTAAGGTATACTATGAGGCTGCGGGAGCTGGGGTTAACGTTGTTACTGTCTATGTTGTGGGTTCAACCTATATTGCTCCTGGCGCAAAGCGGACAAACCGATTATCAAATATCAGAACTCAGGACATTTTTAGCAGATAATAAGACGGGGACTATTTCTGCCGCTGAAATGCTCACCATTTGCAATGCCTATCGACAGACAGAACCCGAGTTATCCAATGCATTCTGCGTTAAGGCAATTGCTTCTCCCTTTGCCTCCGAAAATTTAAAATTTAAAGCCACTGCCCTGATTGATTATGGAGCAAACTTGAATAAACAGGGAGATTTCGAAAATGCCATTCAATACCTCAAAGAAGGGCTTCAAATTGGTGTCTCCCAAGGTGATCAGGAAGTGCAGATGCATGCTAATAACCGGTTAGGTATTTATTATAACGATCGGGGCAACAATGTTTTAGCAACAGATTATTATATAAAGTCCTTACAATTGGCTGAAGCCCTCAAAGATACATTTGGTATGATTAAACCTCATGTCAACCTTACAGGCATATTTCTTGATCAGAACAGAACAGAGAAGAGCATCGAGTATGGGTTAAAAGGCTTGGAATTGTGCAGGATTGTAAATGATATACGGGGTGAAAGTTTTTTGCGCAACAACCTGGCTGTGGCATATATCACACAGGATAGACCTGAAGAAGCAGAAACGCACTTGCTTGCAGCACTTAAAATATCCAATGAAAGGCAAGAGCCTGAAAGAATATCACGTAATCATTCTAATTTATGCACTGTCTACAGGATGATGGACGTGATGCCAAAGGCCAAATATCATTGTGAAAAAGCAGAAGAAGTTCTTTCGGAAATTAGTAATCCAAGAAGCCATATGCTACATGCCGTACAATACGGTTGGTATTTTCATGCTATAGAGGATAATGAGAATGCTATAAAACAAGCTTACAAAGCATTTGAAATAGGTGATCAGGCAGCGATCGGAATGCATCGCGCAGGGGCATATGAATTGCTACACGCTGCATACAAGAACAAGGGAGACTTTGTAAAAGCTCTTGAGGCTAATGAGCAGTACTTAAAGCTAAAACTAGGGGCCAGGAATACGGAGCAGAATGCAGAAATTGCAACACTCGAAGAAGACTACTTGAAGGTTGTAAACGAGCATGAAACAATTCAATCGGAAATGAAAATGTCTCTTCTGGAAAAAGAGTCTATCCTTTCCAATTCACAACGAAATATTGCAATTTTACTTTCCTTGTTGTTAGGTGTAATTGGTTTTCTTTTTTATTATAGATCCCGACTAAATCAAAAGACAAACGATATTCTAATTAAGAAGAATAGCGAAATAGAAAAACAAAGCATACTTATTCAAGAATCGCTCGGAGAAAAAGAAACGCTTCTAAAAGAGATTCATCATAGGGTAAAAAACAACCTGCAGATTATTTCAAGTTTGCTCAATTTGCAATCCAAGAAAATCACTGATAATACCGTCTTGGCTAGCATCAATGAAGGGAAAAACAGGGTGGAAGCCATGTCTCTTATTCATCAGAACCTATACCAGTCCGATCAGTTGACTTCTATAAACATGCAGCATTATTTTGAACAATTGTTAATTCATCTTTCCAGATCATTTGAAGGATCTCAAAAAATGATCTCGTACAGGATTGAAGCAAATGATGTAGCATTTGACATAGACACAGCCATTCCAGTTGGACTTATGGTAAATGAATTGGTCTCTAATGCATTTAAACACGCATTTGAAGATCTGCCTGTTGGCGAAATTGTCGTAAGTCTAAAACCCAGTGAAGATGATAATTTTCAACTGAAGGTCTCTGATAATGGTAAAGGTATGGTCACGGATATTGATGTACAAAGAAGCCAAAGCCTTGGGCTTCGACTTGTGAAGTCATTGGGTACAAGACAGCTTAAAGGAAAGATGGAAATAAAAAATATTGAAGGCGCACAGGTTTCAATTACGTTTAGAGAACTTAAAAAAGTAGTGTAACATTGAAGATATTAGTAGTAGAAGATGAAATGATCATATCGGAAGATATAGCGATGATGCTCTCGGATCAGGGATATGAGGTGACCGATCAGGCAGTGGATTATGAAGAAGCCATATCCTCCTTGACGAGCAAGTCACCAGACCTTGCCCTTCTGGATATCAATCTGATAGGCAGAAAAGATGGTATTGATATAGCGAATAAAATAAATGAAATAGGCAGAATTCCATTCATATTTACAAGTTCACTTCGTGATACTGCCACTATTGACAGGGCAAAGCAGACCAATCCTGCGGCATATTTAATTAAACCATTCCAGGAGGCACAATTGATGGCTGCAATTGAGATAGCAATGACCAATTTTTCTAAAGTAAATGACGCATCACAGAGAGAAGAGAAAATCACTATTTTCAATAATGCCATATTTGTTAAAGCCGGACATCGCTATACGAAAGTGAAGATTGAGGATATACAATATATTCAGAAAAGCGATAATTACATTGACCTCTTTACAAGTACAAAGAAATTTGTGATTCGAGCTTCCATCGGAGGATTCCTGGAGCAGCTGGCAATAGATAAAATAATTAGAATCCATAGGTCATATGCCGTGAATACAGACCATATCACCGATATGGCTCCCACCTATGTTATAATCGGTGATAAAGAAATACCGTTGGCTAAATCATATACAAATGATCTAATGGCGCGGTTGAAGATATTTTGATGTGGTTTAATTGAAATATTTTATCGTTAAGTTAAAATTTAATTGGTGTAGGATATAAAGGTCGTAGGCACAGCCTACGCCCAACGTTCGACCTCTCCGAGGTCGTGTGCTTCGATAATGTGTCGAATTTCTACAAATATTAGACCTCTCGATCCGGCGCCAGAGCTTTTAGCGACGGAGCCCGAGGTCATCGTGTTGCAACTATATTTTTATACAATGTATAAAGTGAAATAAAAATATATACAATAAAATGGAATTGATTACCCATTGAATTATAGAAGTGGTCTTAAAATTTGTAAGATTAAATTGATCTCGGAGAGATCAAATGTTTGTAGAATATAAGTTATAAAAGTTTTATACGACTTCGGAGAAGTCGCATATTTAATACTGGTCATTTATAAAGAAGTCAAAAAGATGTTTTTTCCCAATTGAGACATCAAACTGTTCTAACATTCTCTTGAATTCTTGTTCAAATGATAAATTACTATGATGTTTTTT
>JAJCYJ010000249.1 GCA_029262975.1 Saprospiraceae bacterium | reverse complement strand
TTACAAAGACGAGTGCTGCTTATAAAAGAAGGATGAAGGAGTATAATGAAGATATGGGCCTTCTTGAAGCTTTGAAAGATTCCGAAATTAACTAGATTTCCGAGTAATAAATATTGATGTCTTCCATTTAGGACATATGTATAAAAGAAGAAGACATGACTGTTATCCTCAACGGTTGAATGATTCTATTCTTGTATTTGTACCTACTCGATCATAAAATTACAATGGACTGTCATTTTGATCCCACTACTACACCTTGGAGGAGAATCAAGAAGGAGCAGGAAATGATTGAAGAACAGATGTTATCCTATAGAGATTTATTGCGGAGTCAAACTCGCAAGAGAATTATAATAGGCACAGAGTGAATTTGAATAGAATTTTGCCTGATTAAGGGCTGAATAGAGATTTACATTTTAAGAGTAGCACACAGAAATTTATTAATCTGAAAAATAAATTAATCCAACATAAAATCAAATGAAGATGCATCCCACCATATTAAAATCAATCGCTCATCTAACTTCGATGCATTACCAAAAAATCTTGTGTTGTTGTATTTATTTATTTTTTTTATTGAGTTCGAACATAGCCTGGAGTCAGCAAACAGAACTAGTATACAATAGTACTCTCTTTGATCCTCATATTTATGTAAAGGAAATTGGTAATGATTATTCCCGTATCAACTTCAAAAATGACAATGGATCTAATTATTGGACAATTGCAGCCTATATTGCCAATGGTAATTATAAGGGTGATCGTTTGAACTTTTGGAATGGTGAAGGCGGTGACGTGATGACGATCACCGGTGATGGGGAAGTTGGTATAGGTGTAGGCATTAGTCCTAAAGTTCCTTTTCATGTGGGTCACGGCCGCCGTGTTTTATTTGGAATTGACACACTCGGCAATGGAGATAAACTTATGTTTCTTCCAGATTTGCATGCTTTTCGCGTTGGTTCCTTAGGGACGGGTGCTACCTCAACATATTGGAACCGAGATAGTATTGGCTTGTATTCCTTTGCCAGTGGCCTTAATACCAGGGCCCAGGGCTTCGGGGCAACTGCCATGGGTCGGGATACAGAAGCATCCAACAGTTATGCTATGGCTACGGGGTATTTTTCGAATGCTGTCGGTCAATATTCCACGGCGATGGGGTTCAGTACGGATGCGGAGGGTTACACATCAACAGCACTTGGTTTTCGCACAGATGCCACCGGAAGTTATGCTACTTCTATTGGATATAACACGAGAGCTCAGGCATTGGCTTCCACGGCTGTGGGGAGATATAATGTCGGAAGCGGTAATGCCCTTGGCTGGGAATTATCCGATCCTATTTTTGAAATCGGAATCGGAAGTAGTAATATAAGCCGGGCAAATGCAGTTACTGTCATCAAAAATGGGAATGTTGGAATTGGTACTACTGTTCCCCAAGCGAGGCTCCATGTCGCAAGTGGCGCACTTCGTATAGGCACATTTGAGGAGTTTTCAGATGGGGGGAATTTTTTAATGCAGGTGAATTCGATTCTTGCACCACTTACCAACGGTAACCGGAGTTTGGGAACATCCAGCTTTAGGTGGAGTACCATCTATGCAACTAATGGCACTATTAATACCTCCGACCGCCGAGATAAAAAAGATATCAGGGAGCTTCAATATGGCTTAGATGAAGTAATGCAATTGCGTCCGGTGTCATTTACCTGGAAAGACAAAGCACTGACGCATATGGGCACTAAGATCGGCTTGTTGGCACAGGATGTAAAAGAAGTGATAAGCGAGGTTGTGCAGGACAGGGAATGGATTCAGGTTGAAGGTTCCGCCGAAAAAACAGAGGTAGAGGCTGAGCGCATGGGGATTTATTATACAGACCTAATTCCGGTGCTTATCAAAGCTATTCAAGAATTAAAAAAAGAGAATGATCAATTAAAAGCACGCTTGGAGGTTCTGGAACAGGAAAAAATAAAGAACTAGAATTTGGCCTTGCCGCTCTTCTGTAAGTTGAGTTAGGGATATAATAGAAAGTCTTGAACCTTGGACAATGAATGACAGTGAATGACTACGCTTCCATGAAGGACGCCGCCTTCATGGCATGCGCTTCGCATTCACTGTAAACTTGAAGGACTGCGCTTCCATGAAGGACTACATGACATGCGCTTCGCATTCATGGCATGAACTCCGCCTTCATGGCATTCACTCCGCATTCATGGCATGCGCTTCGCATTCATTGTAAACCTAAAGATTCTCGATTTCCACTTTTACCAGGGAGCTACGCAACATCAATTTCAGTGTGCGCTTTCCAGATGTAGTCTTAAAGTAGGATTCTCGTCTCAGCGCATCTTCTTTCGTCAAATGAGCTTCATAGTATATTAATTTGAGCGGTCTTCTTTGTGCAGTACTTATGTTTTTCCCTTCATTATGCTCCTGAACTCGTCGCTCAAGATTATTGGTATATCCGAGATATAGCTTCTTATCTCTTAAGCTGAAGAGGACATATGTATAATAAAATTGATCCGTGAGTGGCATAAATTAGAATATGGAAGAATGCTAGTAAGATAACTATTGTAGATCCCATTACAAATTTTTACCGATCGGCTAACCATGGGAGTGTTGTACAATGGACGACAGTGAACGACTGCGCTGCGCTGCGCATTCACTGTAAACTTGAACGACTGCGCTGCCATGAAGGACTACGCTTCCATAAAGGACTACATGTCCATGAAGGACTGCACTCCGCCTTCATGGCATGCACTCCGCCTTCATGGCATGCACTTCGCATTCATTGTAAACCTACTGAGTAATATATTTTAATATTGAGTCCGAATATAGAACTCAACTTTTGTGCACAGAACCGGCGCGCCATGTAGGCGTAGTACGTAAAAGGACTTCGTCCTTTACGAACGAAGTCCTTCATGGCGCCTCCTCAAGGACTTGAACCTTGGACCTACGGATTAA